>JBEGPY010000034.1:0-6932 GCA_041181205.1 Actinomycetota bacterium
GGAGGACAAGAAAATGACAGTTGAGACATACAAAGGTGACGCTTACTGCGTTAAGTGCAAAGAGAAGCGTGATTTCGAGGGAACCGTAAAGGTCTCTGAATCTGGTCGTCGCATGGCACAGGGCATCTGCCCAGTGTGTGGCACCAAGGTCAATCGCATCCTCGGCAAAGCACAGTAATTAAATTTCGCTCACCTAGATGTGAGCGTCTAGCGTTAAAAGAAACCCTCACCTTCCTAAGCGAGCGTGGGGGTTTCTTCATGCCATCGCACTTATTCAACCAGTGATGACACACCTCACAGCGTAATAATTAAGCGGGGCGCTCCACAGGTTATGAGTAAGTAAAAATGCAAAGCCCTTGGGCTAGCAACCCTTGCACTATGACTACTACATCAAGTGTGACCCCTATATTTCCCCGTCTAAAAAACGGCGTCTTTATTAGTTCATTAACCTCAACACAGGAAAGCTCTATCACGATGGCAACCTCATCCCATGGGGTTGCCATTAAGCACTCTTCGGCCAGATCAATTATTGAGCAGTTCACTGGAATCTTGAACTGTGATGAAATCTCTCAAAAACTAGGAATCCCGATCGCAACAATTGAATCCATCATTGATGAACTACTGGCAGCAAACTTTCTTGATACACAACGCAAAACAATAAAGCTCAATAATAGATTTCAATCAGCAATTCAATCCCGAGCAGTTCACACACAAGACCAAAGCATTGATGCTGCCTTTAGTCAGCTACAAAAACGTTTAGCGCCAGAGTTAAGTCAAGCCACATGGATTCAAGGAGTTCGAGATGGCGGGGTGGATGTCATGACTGCGCGCCAGAACTTTGGTGTTGAAATAATTGGTAACTCACGAACAGCAACTTTGCTCTTTTCAATTCTTTTAGCAAGTGGTGTGACAAATACTCGGATTTCTTTATCTGCCTCATACAAACATCCAACAGTTGTTGATAGTGATTTAGGCTCAGGATCACTGAGAACAACTGACTTAGGTCTTAACTATAAAAAGAGAATCGAAGAGTTAGCACGGGAATGGTCACTCTTTCCCGTGGCATCTAGTTTTGCACTAGCCCAGCGAGGTGCACCAAAACCTGTTGTTCCAGAGAAGAATTTACGAATAATCTGCGGCAGCTTTGATTCACAGTATGTAGAGCATCTTTTACGCGATGGGCAAGACCACTTCTTTGTGGGCAGAGCGCCTGGTCATGTGGCCACAGTTGGACCTTTTGTTCAACCCGGCAGCACTCCATGTCGGCGTTGTCTTTCACTCATTGAAGCTGATCGGGTGGGTGTTGCTGAACTCTCTATTCCACTTGGAACAAGTGATGAGCTCCCTATTGCAGTTGCTCACCAAGTTGCGGCTTTGGCAGCATATGCAGCATTGAAATTTATAGATACAGGCAAAAGTGAACTACAAGCTGCTCAGTTGATTGTGGACTTCCTAGATGCGCTTAATCCCCAGCTACAGCATTTCCCACAGCACCCAGAGTGTGAATGCTTGTGGACAGATGCAGACGTACTTCTTTAGTCAGGTGCAGTTGTGCACAGCCACATTCCTCAGGCTTATTGAGTTAGAAAGCTAGAACAGGATTGAGCGTCACTCGATCTTCACACACCACCATAAAGAAAAGAGAAGCACATGAATCAATTAATGAAATCAATGGTTGATGCAGAGTTAGTTCTGCGCGAACGCCTTGTTAAAGCCCACACGAGGTTCTATTCACAGTTAAGAGATGAACAGGGCGATGTGCCGGGTTGGGTTTTAGTAGTACTTATGACCACCGGGCTAGTAACTGCAATCTGGACTATTGCCGCACCTCGCTTAACTGCAATTCTTAAAAACTCTCTCGATGCAATGAATGGGATCCGATAACCATGTCCACAAGAGCCTTTCATCAAAGCCTTTTGCGCAAAGTTAGGCAAGAGAGCGGAAATGTTGAAAGTTCGCTTGTTCTCATTCCTCTAGTTTTCCTCTTTCTCATCTCGGTTGAACTCATAGTTGCGACCAATCTTCGCAACAGCGACTTTGCTCTGGCTCAAAGTGATGCCTCAAGTAGAGCAATCAGCGGAGTAGTTACTAGTTCAGATCAAGTTATTGAATTGAGTTCACCTGATTCATTTACCCACATGAAGCTATTGATTACTCGTAGAAAGCATTCATTACCGCAGTTAGTTCCAGGTTTAGTTGCACTCCTTGGTGGCAATGCTGTTGTTGAAGTAAATGGTGCGGCAGTCATGGAAAACCTGAATTGATTTCAAGATTGCGAGATGAAAGCGGCAGCGCCATTGTTGAGTTTGTCGCACTGGCTATTCCACTCTTCATCCCAGTATTCATATATCTCAATAGCTTCGCCTCTGTAAGTGGAAATGAGGCAGTAATTCGAGTCATGGCACGCGAAGGAGTTCGTGCTTATGCCGCAAGTGATAGTGACTATTCCGGCCGAGTAGTTTCTGAACAAGCAATTGAACTTATTGCACATCATTTAGGACTTACCGCAGGTGAAATTGAAACAATAGATGTCAACTATGAATGCTCACGAATGCCATGCTTGTCAGCTAATAGCCGGATTCGGTTAAGCATTTCTTTTGTTGATAGTAGATCTCATCGCACCATTAGAGCTTCAGCACAGGAAAATATCAGCCCATGGAAATAAAATGGTTATCAAGGGCAAGAGATGAACGCGGATCTTTAAGTGTCGTGATTATTGGGCTATTTGTTGTGACAGTTGCAAGCTTGATGGTGATGACTGATATTGCAACGGTGATGGTTGCAAAGCGCTCTCTAACTCAAGCCACAGAAGCAGCTGCAATGCGTGGAGTTCACACCCTTGATCACGATTCTTATTACACCGGAAAAGGCACAACGGCCACGACCCCTCTTGCACTTATTAATAAACGTGAACATCCGGCAATACCTATCGATTGCAATCAAGCAGTTCTAGATGTGATGTTGGAGTTACATAACTGGAGTACAGATGATTCTTCAATGAAGCGTCAAGAACTACAGGGGATAGTGCTGACAGATTTCATGTGTGATGGAACTTCAGTAGAGATTTCTACATATGCCACAGTGAAGTTTCCATTCATGGTGCCATTTACTTCTAAAAGCTCAGCTCATTTGTCTGCCAGCGCCGCTAGCACTAATCAAGTACAAGAGGGCTTTTATATATTTGGAGTTCGCCTCCATTGAGTGAGGGCATCGGTTATTCACTAACTCGCTCTCCGCTATCCTTGCACTATGGCAGCGCGTGAATATCACTTAGAGATCAGTGAAATTGACGCGACCCTCGTTTCAATTGAAAAGGTTTTAGACCTTCCTAAGCTTCGCAAACAAGCGGCAGAGTTAGAGGAAGAAGCGGGAGTTCCCAATCTGTGGGATGACCCTGAGAGTGCACAAAAGATTACGAGCCGTTTATCGCGCGTGCAATCAGAGATTGCCAAGCTATCTGGTCTGCGCCAACGCGTTGAAGACCTACCCATTCTCTTCGAATTAGCTGCAAGTGAGCCCAATGGATCTGGAGTCCAAGATGCTGAAAGAGAGTTAGATGCAGTTAAGAAGTTAATCGGGGAATTAGAAGTTCAGACGCTACTTAACGGTGAATATGATGATCGTGATGCATTAATAACTATTCGATCAGAGGCCGGCGGAGTTGAGGCAGCTGATTGGGCAGAGATGATTATGCGTATGTATTTGCGCTACTGCGAGCGTCATAATTTTAAAGTTGATGTTCTAGAAACTTCCTATGCTGAAGAAGCAGGTATTAAATCAACAACTCTTAGAGTGAGCGCGCCATATGCTTATGGAACTTTATCTGTGGAGCAAGGAACTCATCGTTTAGTTCGTATTTCACCATTTGATAGCCAAAGCCGCCGTCACACTTCTTTTGCTGGTGTTGAAGTTGTGCCCGTGGTTGATCAAAGTGATCATGTTGAAATCGATGAAAAAGAAGTGCGTGTGGATGTTTATCGCTCATCTGGTCCAGGTGGTCAAGGTGTTAACACGACTGACTCTGCAGTTCGACTCACCCATATTCCAACCGGCATTGTTGTTTCTTGCCAAAATGAACGTTCGCAAATTCAAAACAAGGCAACTGCTATGGCCGTTTTGCAATCAAAATTATTGGAACGCCGACGCCAAGAAGAGCAAGCAAAGATTAACGCCCTCAAAGGTGATAACTCTGGTTCGTGGGGAAATCAGATGCGATCCTATGTTTTAGCGCCATATCAAATGGTGAAGGATTTACGTACTGATTATGAAACAGGAAACACATCTGCTGTTCTCAACGGTGAAATCGATGAATTTATTGAAGCTGGCATCAGGTGGCGCAGAAGTTCGTAATTTCCTTGCCTAAAGCATAAATCACATTTTTTCACAGGCTCAGATGCGCGTTACATACCCGCATTTGCCTCAATTTTCCATAAACTATGCATCAGGCCGAGAGCGGATTCCCCGATATCCGCGCCGCAGATGCAATGGGAGAGTTAAATGATTCGCTTTGAGAACGTCACAAAGCTCTACCCGGGACAAGAACGTGCAGCCCTTGATTCAGTAAATCTTGAAGTAGTTAAAGGTGAGTTCGTTTTCCTTGTTGGACTCTCGGGTTCGGGCAAATCTACTTTTCTGCGATTGATTTTGCGTGAAGAGCGTCCCACCGCTGGAGTCATCCATGTTGCAGGAAAAGATTTAGGAACACTTGCAGCTCATAAGGTTCCTGAGCTTCGCCGCCAGGTTGGAACTGTTTTCCAAGATTTTCGCTTGCTGCCTAATAAGACAATTACAGAGAACGTGGCATTTGCTCTGCACGTTCTTGGATATTCCCAAAAAGAGATCAATCGTGAAGTTCCTGAAGTACTAGAACTCGTTGGACTTGAAGATAAGGGTGATCGGTTGCCTTCAGAGATTTCCGGTGGTGAGCAACAGCGCGTGGCAATTGCACGTGCATACGTGAGCCGCCCACCAATTTTAATTGCCGATGAACCAACTGGAAACTTAGATCCAGCGACTTCTGTTGGAATCATGAAATTACTTGATCGCATTAACCGTGAGGGAACAACGGTTTTGATGGCAACACACGATGCAGGAATTGTGGATCAGATGCGCAAGCGTGTTATTGAACTTGATCTAGGCCACGTCATCCGCGACCAAGTGCGCGGTGTCTATGGATACACGGGATAAGGGGCACAACATGCGCGCACGGTTTCTTTTAAGCGAAGTTGGTATTGGCCTGCGTCGAAATATGACGATGACTTTTGCCGTGATCGTTACGACAGCTATCTCACTCTCGTTGCTGGGAATCGGCTTGCTTTCCAATGCACAGGTCGGTGCCATGAAAGATTATTGGTATGACAAGATTGAAGTATCGGTTTTCTTGTGTGGATCACTTTCTGAGTCTCCATCATGTTCAGGTGGTGTAGTTACTTCAGATCAACGTCTGCAAATTCAACAAGATCTCCAATCCATGCCAGCAGTGGATAGCGTCTTTTATGAATCTCAATCACAAGCTTTTGTGCATTTCCAAGAGCGCTTTAAGGATTCTGCAATTGCGGCAAACGTAACTGCAGATCAACTTCCTGAGTCATTTAGAGTTAAATTAAAGGATCCAACCCAGTTTGCCGTGATTGTTAGTGCATTCTCGGGTCGGCCTGGAGTTGATGTGGTCCAAGATCAACGTAGCATTTTAGATAAGTTCTTTAAATTATTGAGTGTCCTAAGAAATGGTGCACTGCTCGTTGGTCTGGCTTCAGTACTAACTGCTGCATTATTGATTAGCAACACTTTGCGAATCGCAGCATTTAACCGCCGGCGTGAAACTGGCGTGATGAAACTTGTGGGTGCATCCTCCTGGTCTATTCAACTGCCATTTCTTCTTGAAGGAATAATTTCAGCAATTGTTGGCTGGGCACTTGCAACTGGATTACTTGCCGCCCTCAAGAGCGTTATTGATTCCAAGGTCGCCCCACTTTTGTCCTTTACCAAGTTCTTTGGTTGGGGAGAAGTGTGGGTCTCTTCAGCGTATTTGCTGGCAACAGGCCTAGTAGTTTCTACCGTTGCATCAGTAATTACGCTACGCCGCTACCTAAAGGTCTAAAGCCTTCACATCTAGTGAGAGAATTGCCTCTGTAATCCTTTAACGCAAACAAATAAGGAAGGGCGGTGATGCGGTTATGGTTAAAGAAGTTGGCCGCAAAGTCATTGCTCAAAACAAAAAGGCACGCCACGATTATTCAATCGAGGATGTTTTTGAATGTGGCATGGTTTTAACAGGCACAGAAGTTAAATCACTACGACTCGGTCGAGCATCGCTCATCGATGGCTTTGCCATGATTAATGACGGCGAACTCTGGCTCAGTGGAGTTCATATCCCTGAATACACCGAAGGTACCTGGACTAATCACACCCCGCGTCGTGATCGCAAACTTCTCGTTCACAAGAATGAACTCAATAAGCTAATTGGAAAACTGAAAGATTCTGGCACCACGTTGGTTCCACTTTCTCTATATTTCAAAGATGGAAAAGCAAAGATTGAAATAGCTGTTGCACGTGGCAAAAAAGCCCACGATAAGCGTGAGGCCCTTAAAGCTCGAGAGGCTGATCGTGAAGTAGCGCGCGTAGTTTCTAGAGGTTCTTCAGGAAAGAGCGGGCGCGCATCTAAGCGTTACGAGGACTAGTTTTTTCATCGATTTTGGCTTGCCCGTTTTATGTCTTACACTTAATCCACCGCCGCCTAGTTCGCCCAATTTTTGGGTGCGATTTAGCGACGGTAAGTAATTAAGAATTACTTTGACAACTACATAGCGATGAAAGAATTACGTTTCTTTTCTTTCAAGTTTTAAACTTGGGGGTGAACGGTCTCGACTTTGGATGTTGAGGCAGGGGAAGCGGGCCGAGGAAGCCGGAATGATCTCGTAAACCAATAATCC
>JBEGPY010000035.1:0-6917 GCA_041181205.1 Actinomycetota bacterium
TTTTTTATCTGGGTTAGCGGGAGTGGTGAAATGGCAGACACGCAGGTCTTAGGAACCTGTGTCTTCGGACGTGAGGGTTCAAGTCCCTTCTCCCGCACAATGCAATCGTAAAGTTAAGAAAGTAAACTCTTCTCATGGCCAAACAATCGCCTGCGCGAACCAAGATGCTGGCAGCGCAAGCCAAAAAAGCTGCCGCCGAACGCCGTGCCGAAAAGGCAAAGAGAGAATCTGTAACTGCCCCGGTAGAAGTAGAAAATGATAAGTACTCCGAGCTAGATGGCAATTGGGTTGCGATTGGATTAGCAGCACCAGCCCGTCATGCATTAATCGATGATGGCTTGTTCACAGTCAGTGATCTGCGTAAGACATCACTTGCAGCTCTCAAAGAACTTGATGGCATGGGGCCAAATGCAATTAGAGTGCTAGTGGCAGAAATGAAAAAGGCTGATTTATCTTTTAGAAAATAATTACAAAAGAGGATTAATTCATTACCGCATAAGCAATAAGAAAGAGCCCAAGAGTGATGGATACGGCCTGAACTGCCTTGGTTTCTAATTTCTTAGCAAGGGCTGGTATCCATGTAGTTGCAATTAAAAGTGCGCCAGGAATAATGATGGTCAAGCTATGAGTTACTACGCCACTTTGGCCGCTTTGGTATCGCAAGTTGATGAGGCCAATTGCGATGAGCAGATATCCGCCCATTCTGTAGTTATTAATAAGGTTACTTTTCATTGCTTTACCCCTCTTAATAGAGAAATGGGGTGTCGATTTCTCGACACCCCATCTTTAATCTAGATTATTAGTGATCTTCCTTCATGCCTTCAGCAAGTGACTTCATGCGTGCGATCTTCAAAATTGTAAGACCGAATACGCACTTAGCCAATACGTCAGCAACTGTGTATCCCACTTGAACGCCAACGAACTGCTCTGCAGTTGCGTCTCCGCCCATACCTAGGATGTAAGAGATTGGGTATACGCCCCATGTCGCGATCAATAGAAGACGCAAGCGACCAACGGTCTCTGCAACTCCTGCTGGTTGACGATCAAGTGACTTACCAAGCTCTACGAACAGTACGTAAAGGATGTATAGGAAAGGAAGTGTTGATAGAACACCATACATAACCTGTGTGTTCTGATCGTTTGAAATTTCACCTGGGTATCCAAGCGCGATCATCGCAGCTGAAGCTGGGACCAAGCGCATGATGAGGGAACGTGAAACTTCCTTGGCTAGTGCAAGTACAGCGATTACTTCAACTAGAAGTAGTGGCACTGTGAGTAGCCAGTCAACATAACGATATGCCTCGTTGAATGAACCTTGAGCTCCTGAGACGTTAACTGTCATGTCTGCAGATGATTCATTGAATGAGTTGAAAATACGCATGTAGTGGTATCCAGCAATGAATGTAACCATTGATGACATCACTAGTGCATTACGGTACTTAGCTAATACGCGCTGTTGTGAAACGAGCGTATAGATTGTGCATGCGAGCATTGAAACTAATCCAAATGAGAAGATGTTATAGATTAGGTTCCATTGATTGCTATCTAGTTTTAGCATGTAGCTATGCCTCCGGGAGGTTTAAGTTTCCTAGATGTCTTTTGGCATCTAGCACCGCAGAGCCAATGAGGACCTCGAGGCGCCTCACTGCACTTGGTAAGAACTATTATGAGTGAAATGAGGGAAAAATACAGGTCAAATCCCAAAAAACTCTAAGAGATTTAAATTTTTTGAGCCTGTGATGGACTCAAACCCGCCCCTATTTCCCATCCCAACTAGCCAGTTCAACGGCAAATGGGTCAAGACCCATGGGGCCGATCTTGAGGGCATAGGTGTGGAACTTCTTGAGGGAGAAGGTTGAACCAAGGCGGGCCTTGGCATCTTCACGGGCCTTCATCCAAACCCGCTCGCCCACCTTGTAGGAAATAGCTTGGCCAGGCCAGCCCAGATAACGATCAGTTTCACTGCGTGAATGATCCTCATCCAGAAGTGCTTGCTCATTAAGGAGTTTGCGAGATGACTCAGCGTTCCATACCTTGCCATCAAAGTCGGTGTATCCAAGGTGCATTCCGATATCTACGACAATGCGTGCAGCGCGTAGCGCCTGAGCAGAGAGATAACCCATTTCAATTCCAGGCTCATCAAAGGCGCCTAACTCATTCATGAAGCGCTCTGCATAAAGGGCCCAGCCTTCTCCATAACCGCTAATCCATGCACCATTGATTTGGAAGCGAGACAAACGCTCTTTTTCAATAGCAACAGTTGCGCATTGTAAGTGATGGCCAGGCACAGCTTCGTGATACCAGGTTGAAACTAAGTGCCAACTACTGGCTTCATCTTTTCCAAGCATTGGAATCCATGTTGTACCAGGACGTGACAAGTCTTCAGAAGGTGGGTTGTAATAAGGCGCAGATGCACTTCCTTCTGGTGCAAGACGAGCTTCACAAATCTTGATGCGATCATCGATTTCAAAGTATTCGCCATCCATGCGTGCAATTGCTGCATCAGTGAAATCTTGCAAAAACTTAACAACATTATCTTTGCCCTTGATTACATACTTTGGATCCTTATCAAGGTGATCTGCCACTTCGCGAAGAGTTTTAGCACCAGGCTTAATCTGTCCAGCAATCTCCCACATGCGCTCATTGATTGCTTTTAGATCAGCCATCCCCCACTCATAGGTTGCACGAAGATCTAGCTTTGCACCAGTGAAGTAACGGGCCCAAACGGCATAACGATCTGCTCCAACTGCATCTTCTGGAGTTGCAATAGGTAGATATTGATTCTTCAAAAACTCCGCAGTCTCAGCTGCTGCCTTTTCAGCTAACTTTGCATTTTCATGGATTGCTGGATATTTGCCGGCAGCATCAAAGTTTTTAGCCATTGCGCTAAATCCACCATTTGCATAGTTATTAAGTTGCTCAATAACTCCACGAACTTGGCGCTGGGCAGTTGTCTTTCCACCATTAGCAACCTCCATGATCGCTCCAGTCCATGACTTATAGGCACCGCCTATTGCAGCTAGGCGCTTAGCGATGTTGTCAAAATCTTTTTCTGTGCTCTTTGGCATGAGTTCAAAAATTGAGCGGACATTTGAAGGTGGGGATGTAAGAACATTCCACAACACAAAAGACTCCTGGCTATCGTGCAGAGCAAGTGATGATTCCAAGCGCTCTTGCATAACCGTCTGAGCAATTCGATCAATCTCATCGATGGGCTTTAATGCCAGAAGTTTCTTGAGAGTCTGACGAGTTAAGTCAGCTGATACTGCTGCACCTGCAATCGAGAAATCATCAAGCTTGTCTTGGTTGAGTCCATTGCCCAGATAGGTGCAACCCATTGGGCTCAAGGCTGCTTCATCGTCGATGTAGGTGTGGCTGAGTTCGAATATAGGAGATCTAAATGTCATAGGAGATTCTTATCAGCGCCGGGAGTATTTGTCGAGACAGTAGGTTCCAACAAGCAGTACCCTGCATACATGACACAGCAACCTGTGGTTCCACCTAAGTTACGCGGTTGGTTTCATCTGGGTGCAACTCCTGCTGTCATTATTGCTTCGCTGGTGCTTTTCATACTTAGTAAGTCATCACTGAAATTTGCTGTTGCTATATATTCCATCACTGCAATCATGTTGTTTAGTGTCTCGGCTGTTTATCACCGAGTTCCATGGGCGCCGGCGAAAAAGAAAATATGGCGACGCTGGGACCATGCAAATATCAATTTACTGATTGCCGGTTCCTATACGCCCTTTGCAGTTGCCCTTCTTGAAGGCCGAAGCAGAAATATTTTGCTTCTAGTCGTTTGGATTGGTGCTGCAATTGGTGTGGGCCTGCGAATTTTCTGGCTCAATGCACCACGGTGGTTATATGTTGCAAATTATTTATTGCTCGGGTGGGTGGCCATCGTTTATACGCCATCCCTCTACCGAGAGGGTGGTTTATGGGTATTACTTCCAATTCTCATAGGGGGGCTCTTTTATTCCATCGGCGCAATCTTCTATGCCCTCAAGCGTCCTGGGCGTGATGCTAAGTACTTCGGCTTCCACGAGCTCTTCCATATATTCGTGCTGGCAGCCTGGATCTCGCAGTATGTAGCGATTTCGGTGGCGATTTACAGTAAGTAAGGCCTTGCTCTAACCTAAGGCTCTCTTATCAACGAGTTGCGAGGTACGACGATGGCTGAGAAAAACTCCTTCCTTAACTGGGTCGGATTTAAGGGTGAAGAAGAACAAGCGCCTTCATCTGTTGATCGCATTCGCGAACTTGAATCACAGTTAGCTGATCTCAAATCACGTCGTGACATTACCGGCTTGAGCAAAGAAGAGTTTGAAATTCTTGCTACAGAGACTGCGATGTCGATGATTAAGTCGGCTCAAGCTCGCGAGAGCAAGGCGCAATCTCTTGCCACTCGATTAATCGCTGAAACTAATCGCACAACTAAAGAAGAGATTGAAGCAGCAGACGCGAAAGCTCGAACAATATTAAGTGGCGCAGAATCGCGTGGACGCAAATACATTCAAGCGGCTGAATCTGAAGCATCAGACAAGATTACTGAAGCTGAAGTTGAAGCTGAATCACTCATTGAAAGTAAGAGACGTGAAGGTTCTGCATTAACAACTGCAGCACGCCGTGAGGGTGAGCGCATTGTCAGTGAAGCAACTGGAGAAGTTACTAACTATCGCCAGTGGCTTTCAAGTGTTATTTCTGAAGCAGAGCGCCTCTACAAAATTCAGACACAATCACTTGATGCTGCTGAGTCTGCGATTCACCAATCTCGAGCACGACTTGAGAGCGCATTTACGCGTCTTGCTGATCTACAGCGCAATGTTCTTGAAAACCTTAACTCTGATGACACAATCATTAATCCTGGCCCAATCCGTGTGGCTAGTCAGCGCACTAAGCCAGCGCTAGCTGCTCCTAAGAAAAACACAAAGAAGCCTGTTAAGAAAACCGCTAAGAAAGCAGCTGCAAAGAAATCTGCGCCGCGTAAGTAACTAGTTATGTCCACTCCCCGCGGTATTCGTTATATCCCTGCCATTGATGGATTGCGTGCTGTAGCAGTTATTGCAGTCATGCTCTATCACTTAGGTTTTTCATGGATACCGGGCGGCTTTCTTGGCGTAGACCTCTTCTTTGTAATCTCTGGCTATGTAATTACGCGCTTACTTCTAGATTCAATCCAGCGCAGTGGTGGTTTAGATTTACGCGCATTTTATAAAGCACGAATCCGTAGATTATTTCCACCACTCGTATTTATGATTTTTGTAACAGTTATATACATTGGGATTTGGGCACCAGAGACGATGCGCCGCTTTGTTAGTGATAGTCCATTTGCACTTCTTGGTGGAATGAACTGGTGGTTGGTTTTTAGACATACAGACTATTTCGACACCATTTCTCGGCCACCGCTGCTGCAGCACACATGGTCACTAGGAGTTGAAGCTCAGTTCTATTTGATCTGGCCCCTCATTTTGCTTCTAGTCCTTCGCCAATTTGGTAAAGCCAAGATCCCAGGTGCCGCCTTATTTATCGCGGCGATCTCAGGTATTGCCCTTTTACTAGTCTCATTTGAGGTGGATGCTGCAAATGCCTCACAGGTAAGCCACGTTTACTTTGGTACAGATACTCACAGTATTGGATTATTTCTAGGTGCTGCACTTGCTGTCAGCTGGGTTCCTCAGAATCTTCAAGAGCAAGTAAATAGACGAGCACAAGATTTTATTGATGGCATTGGTGTCATTGGTTTTGTTGGATTACTAGGAGTCTTTCTCTTGGTTAATGAAAATGATCCAACTCTTTACAAATTAGCTTTCCCACTTGCAGGTCTGTTTGGTTGCGCGATTCTGACTAGCATCGTTCACCCGGCCTCACGATTTGCACCAATACTTAGTAGCAAAGTTGCTGTGTGGATTGGTGAGCGCTCTTACGCAATTTACCTATGGCACTGGGTCGTATTTCAGCTAACGCGCCCTGCAGTAGATCTAGAAGGTTCAACATGGGCCCTATATACCTTGCGCATCTTGGTCGTGTTTGCTCTAGCTGATATCTCACTGCGCTTAGTTGAACTGCCTGTTCGAAGCGGACTTGTTGAGTATTGGTTCAAAGGAATGAAATATCGCACCAAGAATGTGCAGCGACGACAAAAGAGCACAGTTGTAGCTTCAATTCTTCTCTTAATATTGGGTACCTCGTACATCAGCGCTAATGCCATTTCACAAAGTGATAAAGAGATGGCAATTATTAAGCAGCAACTTGAACAACCTATTCAACCAAGTCAACCTACTGCAACCCAGGCAGGTGGTTTATGGGTTACTGGAGACTCTGTAATTTTAGGAATTCACTACGAGCTCGATGCTCGAACTCCCATTGCAATTATTAATGCCCGTGTTGGCCGCCAGGCTTCTGAGCTTATTGAGGTGATGAGAGCTGATAAAGCTAACGCCACTAATTCAACAGTGATCTTTAATTTGGGAAACAATAACAAGTTGACTTCAGATCAAGTTTTGGCTGTCTTTGAGGAAGTGAAGAATCAGCCACGAATTATCGTCGTAAACACTGCGGTGCCTAGGGGTTGGCGTGATGAAAACAATGCGCTGATTGCCCAATACGCCGCAATATATGGAGCAACAGTTATTGATTGGGCAACTATCTCAGCCGGTCATCCTGAATACTTTGCACCTGATGGCGTGCACTTAGTACCAGCAGGTGTTCGAGCATATGTTGATGCAATCACTGCAACCTTATAGATAATCAATTTTTGAGAAATAAAAAACCCCCGCTGATAAGCGAGGGTCTTTTACTAATTACTTTTTACTTGAACTCACCTGGAATTCCAAAGACTGTTGCAGGTGCTGTCTGTCCATCTGAGTAAACAGAAGAGACACGGAACTGAGTCCATCCAGCATCACCGCTCTTTGTAA
>JBEGPY010000036.1:0-6862 GCA_041181205.1 Actinomycetota bacterium
GCTAACTCGCCCGCGGCTCCTAATGCGTTACTCACAATAAGTAAGGTTAGAGCAGTACCCTTGCTCCATGATCCCGGCACCTGGTGCGGGCAGCGAAGGCACGAAAAAGAAGCGGAAGCGTAAGCGCCCCGCTAGCCGCGGCCCCCAAACACAGAGTTCAAGTAACCCTGAAAAAACTCCTCACCCAAAAAACAAACGTCCCTATGCCAAGCGCGTGGATGAAGTGAGTGCTGGCGGCTTGGTAATTGATTCAACTGGCACACAGGGTCTACTTATTGGTCGCATCGATCATAAAGACACTACTGGAAAACGCATTTTGTGGTCCTTACCCAAGGGACATATAGAAGAGGGTGAAACCCCAGAACAAGCTGCAATCCGTGAGGTGGCAGAAGAGACTGGAATTACATCATCCATTACTAAATCTTTAGGGGTTATCGATTTTTGGTTTATGGCTGGTGGAAAAAGAATTCACAAAACAGTTCACCACTTTATTTTTACAGAGGTGAGTGGCGAGTTAACTCCGCAAATTACTGAAGTTGATGAAGTCTCTTGGTTTCCATTAGCAGAGATAGTTGACCGCCTGGCATATCCGGATGAAAAGAAATTAATTGCTAGAAGCGGTGAGTTAGTCTCATGAGAAAACTTATAGGTTTATTACTTACTGCGTTCTTTATAATTGCACCAATGTCGACTGTTCAGGCTGACTCAACAATTGTTCATATTGTTAGCTCCGCGCATCAAACTTTTACCGGTGAATTTAGAAATGATGACCTAGCACAAGAGTTAACGCCTTCAGGACAATTGGGCCAACTAGTTTTCGTTCCAGTCTCTCGCTCAAAAATTTGGGTAATCGATCCAGCTTTAATTGATGAAGTCACTGCTATGACTGGTGACTATAAGTTAGCAACTGAGGCCATACCTAATGGTTCACAGATTGCTTCTAGCTGGTTAGGTCAGTTACAGAAAGTCTCTAGAAACAACGAAGTCATCGCTCTTGCCTACGGCAATCCCGATATTGCGCTAGCTGCATCTTTAGCGCCAAGTGAATTAAAGATGTATTACGCATTTGGAAAATCTCAACTGCAGGTTGCTTTGGGTCGTATTGTGCGCAGTGAGCCAGATGGTGGCTGGAGTACAGGTAAATCAAAGCTAAATCCTGTCTCAAAAAAGAATTACAGCGATAACCGCAAAGCACTTACTCGCCTATCGCGCGCTGTCGAAGATCCCGATTTAATGTTGATGCGAGCCCGATTAAGTCGGCTTTTATCACCATCTTTAGATAGAGATTCGCGTGACTATTTCTCATATAACGCCAAAGTGGCAGTTGATGCTCAGGTGCGAAAACTTCGTATCAATCCAGGCAAGTATCAAGTCACAACTGATTCTGCAAAACTTCCTGTGACGATAATTAATGAGTTCGCGGTAGACGTGATGGTCAATGTAGAGATGACTCCAATGAATACACGCGTTGTTGTCGAAAATTTTGCTGGTGTTGTTGTCCCCGCTAACTCTAAAAAGCAGTTAGAGCTCACTCTTGATGTCGTTGCCCCAGGGGAGACCACGATCTTTGCCCAGATTACTGATGCCACAAGTGTGGATGTGGTGCCGGCATCAATTTTGCAGATTAATTCAACGGTTATTGATAAACGTGTGACATGGTTTACCACAGGGGCAGCCATCCTGCTCTTGCTTGCAGCTGTGGCCCAAAGTGTTCGCCGAGTAAGAAAGGGGCGTATCGATGAAATCTAATGAACTATTCCGTGCCTCTGGAATCATGGCCCTTGGCACAATCATTTCTCGTATTACTGGATTTATTCGAGGCATTTTAATTGTTGCAGTTTTAGGCACAGCGTTGCTTGCAGATACTTACAACGTCGCAAACACAATGCCTAATATTTTGTATAACTTACTTGTGGGTGGTGCGCTAACTGCAATATTCATTCCGCAGCTAGTGAGATCTTTTGATCACGAAGATGGTGGAGATGGTTTTGCATCGCGCTTAATCACAACAATTTCCATTATTTTATTTGTACTCGTCGCCGTAGGAATGTATTTCGCTCCGGCTCTTGTGCGCTTATATGCACCAGAGTTTTTCACTACAGGTTTTGAAGTTGAAAAAGAGATTGCAATTGCCTTCACCCGCTACTGCTTACCGCAGATCTTCTTCCTCGGGCTCTTCACGATGCTAGGCCAGGTAGCAAATGCCCGTGGATCCTTTGCTCCACTGATGTGGGCGCCGATCGCCAATAACATTGTTGGAATTGCTCTATTCGGTGCTTTTCTTGTTTTCTCACCATCAGTGAGTATCGATAACATTTCAAATATCCAAGTGCAGATCTTGGGATGGGGAACAACGCTCAGCGTGGTTGTTCAAGCGTTGGTTTTAGTTCCAGTCATCAAGAGATTAGGCATCAAGCTGCGCCCACAGTGGGGAGTGAAGGGCCTTGGTAAATCATTTGGTTTAGCGGGCTGGACTTTGATTTATGTTTTGATTTCACAACTTGGTTATTTGGTAACAGTTAACGTTGCGACAAGTGCAGCGGTGCGAAGTGCGCAGGAAGGTATAGAGCGTGGAGTTGGTTATACACCTTACACATTTGCTTACTACGTAATGTTGTTGCCGTATTCAATCGTTACCATCTCAATCATCACAGCAATCTTGCCTCACATCTCACGCCTTGCATTAGAGAAGAAAGCTGAAGAAGTGCGTGAACAGTTAATCCGTGCAATAAGACTTGTTGGTGTTATTACTATTCCTAGTGCGGTTGCCTTTTTATTATTTGGACCACTCATTACTTCGGTTCTCTTTATCGGTATTCCACTGGAAGATTCTAGATATATCGGTTATGTATTGGCAGCGTTGAGCTTTGGTTTAGTTGCATTTTCCATTAACTTAATCTTGATCCGTGGCTTTAATGCTTTTGAAGATACTCGTACACAAGTAATTTCAATATTAATTATTAACATTATTGCAGTGGGACTTTCCTACCTCTCACTTGCCACGCTGCGCAATCAATGGGTAACAATCGGTTTAGGTGCAGCCTTCTCAATTTCCTATCTAGTAGGCCTACTCGTTACCTTGTCGCTTCTTAAAAAACATACTGGGAAGATTTCTTTGAAAGATTTTGGTGGGCAACACCTTCGCCTATTCGGCGCCTCTTTTGGGGTGATGTTGCCGCTTTTTGCATTAACTCAATATTTAGATTGGGTTGGCGTTGAAATGAGTAAAATCGCTAGATTAGGAGAGTTAGCAGTTGTGATGGGCGCCGCATTTATTGGCTATTTGATTGCCGGCAAAGCTGCAGGTGTTGAAGAGATTACAATGATTAGGCATTTGAAGAACTCTGTTTTGCGACGTCCAGGCGCAGCGGAATAAAAAAGATACGTTACGGGTTATAGGGAGTACACATGAGTGAAGTTAAAGATGTAGTAATTGTTGGATCAGGCCCAGCTGGATACACAGCTGCTATTTACGCATCTCGCGCGCAGTTGAATCCAGTTATTTATGAAGGTTCAGTAACTGCTGGCGGCGCACTCATGAACACAACTGAAGTTGAAAACTTTCCTGGATTTATTGATGGTGTCATGGGTCCAGATTTAATGGACAGTATGCGAAAGCAAGCAAAACGCTTTGGAACAGAGTTAATCACTGATGACATTGTTGAAATGGATTTATCAGGTGAGATTAAGGTTTTGAAAGATGGTTCAGGCAATACTGTTAAAGCTAAATCTGTCATTCTTGCGATGGGTAGCGCATACCGAGAAATTGGTTTAGTTAATGAAAAGCGTCTATCTGGCCATGGTGTTTCTTGGTGTGCAACATGTGATGGTTTCTTTTTCCGTGGACAAACAATCGCAGTTGTTGGTGGGGGAGACTCAGCTGTTGAAGAAGCAACATTCTTAACGCGTTTTGCTGACAAAGTTATTTTGATTCACCGTCGTGATTCATTGCGCGCATCAAAGATCATGGCAGATCGCGCAGCTAGCAACCCTAAGATTGAATTTCTGTGGAACTCTGAAGTAATTGATGTTCTGGGTGCTGAGAAAGTTTCTGGTTTAAAGATTAAAAGTACTATCGATGGAGCAGAGTCAACTCTTGATGTCACTGGATTATTTGTTGCCATTGGTCATATCCCACGCAGTGAATTAATCATTGGGCAAATTGATCTCAATGAAGAGGGTTACGTACAAGTTGAAGGTCGATCCACTAGAACAAATGCCAAGGGCGTCTTTGCTTGCGGGGACTTGGTTGATTACACCTACCGCCAAGCAATCACAGCAGCTGGTTCTGGCTGCGCTGCAGCGCTAGATGCTGAAAGATTCCTCTCAGGACACTAAAGTTCTCAACCTCAACACATACATCAAGGAGTAAATAATGGCCACGAGTAAAGTAACTACAGCAACATTTGATGCTGAGGTTTTAAAGAGCAGCACGCCTGTATTGGTGGATTTCTGGGCGGAATGGTGTGGCCCATGCCGTGCTGTGGGACCAATTCTTGAAGAGATTTCAGATGAATATGGTTCAAAGCTAAAGATCGTAAAGCTCAACACCGATGAAGAGTCAGCAATTGCGATTAAGTATGGAATCTCATCGATTCCAACTATGAACGTCTTTGTTAACGGCGAAATCGTGAAGACAATTGTTGGGGCCAAACCAAAGCCTGCGATGCTGAAGGAACTCGAAAGCTTTCTCTCTTAAATAAAATGTCTGACCTTTCTGAGTCCGAGATACGCTCTTTTCAACAAGCCCGTGGCTTAAGCGTCACAGGCATTGTTGATGAGGTTACGGCCCGCGCACTTGAAGAAGCGCAGTGGAAACTCGGAGATAGATCTTTAAATTTACAAGAGCCACCATTAATGCATGGTGATGATGTTGCAGCTTTGCAATCACGTTTAACTGAGATGGGTTTTGATTGTGGTCGTGTTGATGGAATTTATGGTCCGCGCACCGAATTAGCTGTCAAAGATTTCCAGAAATCAGTTGGTGCAACCATTGATGGAAAATGTGGACCTGCAACAATCATCGCGTTAATTCGTTTAACTAAAATTGTTTCAGGCGGTGCTCCCGCATTAATGCGTGAGAGTGCAAATCAAAAAAATCGTGGTCCAGCACTTGCAAATAAAACTATTGTTTTAAACCCTGATGGTGATGACGCTCTTGTTTATGATGTTGCAGTTCGCACTGAAGGTCGTTTGCTTGCATTAGGTGCTTCTGTTTTCTTAACACGAGGTGCAACTAATAATCCCAGCGAGAAAGAGCGCATTGCTTTCTCAAATAACAGCAGCGCTGATTTAATGATCTCACTTCATGAAGATAGTTATAAGAATGAAAGCGCCCATGGGGCGGCAACGTATTTCTATGGCAGTGACGTGCACGGTGTGCACTCAATTGTTGGAGAAAGATTTGCATCATTAGTTCAGCGCGAGATATGTGCGCGTACTGATTTTGCTAACTGCCGCACGCATGCCATGACCTGGGATTTATTGCGCTTAACTAAAGCACCTGCAGTTCGTATTGATTTGGGTTATAAAACTAATCCTGGCGATATTGGCCGCATGTCTCGCCCTGATTTTCGTGATGTCATTGCTGAAGCCCTAGTAATTGCAATTCAACGACTGTATTTAGCTGCTGAAGATGATGCAAAAACAGGAACTTTGCGTATCTCTGATCTGCGCAAAGCCGGTATCCGCCGTTAATTCATGTTCGGCTAAGTGCCCTTATATGGCAGACTTAAGCCATGTCTGATGTAACGCCACGTTTTACAACGGGAGCGCCTCAAAACTTAGAGGAGCGCTTTGCTGGACGTGCTGCACACATGCAACCAAGTGAGATTCGCTCTCTCTTTGCTGTTGCATCCAGGCCTGAAATTGTTTCACTCGCTGGTGGAATGCCAAATCTTTCAGCACTTCCTATGGCAATGATGGCTGATGTTGTCCAGAAACTCATTTTGACTAACGGGCAAGAAGCTCTGCAATACGGCAGTGGACAAGGACATCCAAAACTTCGCGAACAAATCTGCGAAATGATGGCGCTAGAAGGAATCCGCGCTAATCCTGATGATGTTTTAGTAACAACTGGTTCACAGCAAGCCTTAGATTTAATCTCGCGTATCTTTATTGATCCAGGCGATGTTGTTTTAGCTGAAGCACCTTCCTATGTTGGAGCACTTGGAACTTTCCATCAATATGAAGCCAAGGTAGTTCACGTTGAAACCGATGATTTGGGCTTAGTTCCAGATGGTTTGCGCGCGGCTATTAAGAGTGTGCGAGCATCTGGTCGCAAAATTAAGTTTTTATACATGATCCCTAACTATCAAAACCCTTCAGGTGTGCTGCTTCCAGCAGATCGCCGTACTGAGATATTAAATATTTGTCGCACAGAAAGCATCTTTGTTGTTGAAGATAACCCATATGGCCTGCTTGGCTTTGATAAGCCATCACCAAATGCCATGCGCGCTGAGGATTCAGAGAATGTCATTTATTTAGGCTCTTTTTCAAAGACGATTGCTCCAGGAATGCGTGTGGGTTGGGCGCTAGTGCCACCGTCATTAAAAGAGAAGTTAATTATCGCCAGTGAATCTTCAATCTTGTGTCCATCTAACTTCTCGCAGCTAACAATCTCTAGTTACCTAGCAGATCAGCCATGGCGCGATCAGATCGCATCTTTTTGTGAGCTATACAAAGTGCGCCGTGATGCGATGCTTGAATCATTAGATGAATATTTCCCAGCAACTGCTAAATGGACAAAGCCTGGCGGTGGTTTTTACGTTTGGGTTACTTTGCCTCCTGAAATTGATACGAAAGCACTAATGCCAAAGGCGATTGTTGCCAAGGTTGCTTATGTGCCAGGCACAGCTTTCTA
>JBEGPY010000037.1:0-6785 GCA_041181205.1 Actinomycetota bacterium
CACAACGTCTTGGGTGAAGATAAAGGACCACAGGATGCATGTGGTGTTTTTGGTGTGTGGGCACCTGGCGAAGAAGTTGCAAAGTTAACTTTCTACGGTTTGTATGCTCTGCAACACCGCGGGACTGAATCTGCGGGAATTGCAACAAGTGATGGAAGCAGAATTCTTGTTTATAAAGATATGGGTTTAGTTTCACAAGTCTTTACTGAAAGTGATTTAGCAACTCTTCCTGGCGATTTAGCTATTGGTCACTGCCGATACAGCACGACGGGATCGAGCACTTGGGTTAATGCCCAGCCAACGCTGCGCCCAACTAAGTACGGCACACTGGCTTTAGCCCACAATGGAAACCTCACTAATACTGGCGATTTAGCTGAATTAGTCCAAAAGCTTGAACCAAGTAATGCTCGTGAAGGCGGAGCCACAACAGATACTGAAATTATGACAGCGCTGATCTCATTACAAAATGAGAAAAATGTTGAAGCAAGTGCAATGTCAGTCCTTCCACAACTTGAAGGTGCTTTTTCTCTTGTCTTTATGGATGAACACACTTTGTATGCAGCCCGTGATCGCCATGGTGTTCGCCCATTAGTACTAGGTAAGTTAGAAAATGGTTGGGTTGTTGCTTCTGAATCAGCTGCCCTAGATATTGTTGGCGCAGCATTTGTTCGTGAGATTGAACCAGGTGAGTTTGTTGCAATTGATGCAACTGGAGTTCGTTCAGAGCGATGGGCACCGGCTGAACCTAAAGGTTGTTTATTTGAATATGTCTATCTAGCTCGACCCGACACGACAATTGCAGGACAGGGAATTCATGCAACTCGAGTTCGCATTGGTGAGCGCTTAGCTAAAGAAGCTCCAGTTGAAGCTGATCTTGTTATTCCAGTTCCTGAATCAGGAACACCTGCTGCAATTGGTTATGCAAAAGGCTCTGGAATTCCATTTGGAATAGGTTTAGTTAAGAACTCATATGTTGGCCGCACATTTATCCAACCTTCACAAACAATTCGCCAACTAGGTATTCGCTTAAAACTTAACCCACTTCGAGAAATCATTGAAGGCAAACGGATTGTGGTTGTCGATGACTCCATTGTTCGTGGAAATACTCAGCGGGCAATTGTTCGTATGTTGCGCGAAGCTGGGGCCCGTGAGATTCACGTGCGCATCTCCTCACCACCAGTTAAGTGGCCATGTTTCTATGGAATCGACTTTGCTACTCGTGCTGAATTAGTGGCCAGTGGTTTAGAGGTTGAAGAGATTAGACGCTCTATTGGCGCAGATTCTCTGGGTTATGTCTCAATTGAGGGTCTAATTGAATCCACCCAAATCGATGAAAATAAGCTATGCGGGGCATGCTTTACAGGCCAATATCCCATCCGAATCCCTGCCGATATGTCTGAAGGCAAGATGCGCCTTGAAATCACAGAAGTACATGGTCATTAAATGAGTACATATAAAGATGCCGGCGTTGATATCGATGCAGGAGATCGTGCCGTTGAATTAATGAAAGCTTCAATTGCCAAGGCATCACGTCCTGAAGTGATGGGTGGCATCGGCGGCTTTGCTGGATTATTTGATGCAAGTGCGCTCAAGAATATGAAAAAGCCTTTGCTTGCAACGTCAACCGATGGCGTGGGAACTAAGACTGAAATAGCACGAGCGATGGGTAAATACGACACCATTGGTGAAGATTTAGTTGCAATGGTTGTTGATGATTTAGTTGTGTGTGGGGCTGAACCGTTATTTATGACCGACTACATTGCGGTTGGAAAAGTTATTCCAGAGAGAATTGCTGAGATTGTTTCTGGAATTGCACGGGGTTGTGAAAAAGCAGGAACGGCATTAATCGGGGGAGAAACTGCTGAACACCCCGGGCTACTAGCTGAAGACGAATTTGATATTGCAGGTGCTGCAACGGGAGTTGTCGATGCAGATCTACAACTTGGTGCACACCTAGTTCAAAAAGGTGATGTATTAATTGCAATGCCATCAAGTGGTTTTCACGCTAATGGCTTTTCACTCGTTCGACACATTATTAAAACTGCCAAAATCTCACTTGATGCTCACGTGAGTGAATACGGCAAAACATCAGGGGAAGTCTTTTTAACACCAACTGAAATCTATGCGCTGGATTGTTTAGCACTCATTAAATCAATGCAGGGAAAGCTGCGCGGGTTTTCACATATTACCGGCGGTGGAATTGCAGAAAATACCGCCCGCGTTATTCCAGAGCACCTAACTGCAATTTATGATCGCTCTACATGGTCGATTCCAGTGGAGATGGAGTACTTATCTAAAGTTGGTGGAGTGCCACAGGCCGATATGGAGCGAACATGGAACTGTGGCATTGGAATGAGCGCGATAGTCGCACCTGATTCAGCCGATATAGCCCTTCGCTCCCTGGCTGCCCGGGGAATGAAAGCATGGGTTGCAGGCGTTGTAGAGGAGCGGGAGCCCTCCCAATCACGCTCAACTTTGGAAGGCACCTACAGAGCGCGATAACCTACGTCTCTGAATAACACGTACTTAGTGAAGGAGCTCGCATATGGGTCGCGGCCGAGCCAAAGCAAAACAAACCAAAGTTGCACGTGATTTGAAATATAACTCACAAGATATGGATTTAGATCGTCTTACGAAAGAACTTCATGGCGACGTTGAACCTTCACGCAATCGGGATGATGATGATCCCTTTGCCGAAGGCAATTACATTCCACGTGCGTGAGACCTACACCGTACGTAGCTTCACTGAGAGTTTACGAACCTCTTTCTGCATTTGAACCTGCCGACCGTTTGCGTTGGCAGTCAATTGATATCAGTGAACAGAGTTATGTCAATGAAGAAGTCTTTGCTCTGCATCGCACCGTAGTTCCTGAACCACCTGCTGGTCGTCCTGATGGTGTTCATATTTTAGATATTGATGGCGAACGCTACATCGCACCCTGGTCAACAGCCACTCGTTGTTGGGCAGCGCTAGATAACTTTAAAGATTCACTACCAAGTAGCGTCGTTCCATATTTTGTTTCACCTGCGATGGAAGATGTCATTACTGCAGGAGTTGATTTATTAGAAGATAAAGTCCCACATATTTTAAATGAGACGTGGGTTATTCCACCTCGTTGGTTCTTACTCTTTATGCCAGAAGAGCGAACCCGTGGCGAAAATAAAGATGGACTATTTACGACAGCGTGTGCCACTATTGCAAATGCAAAAGCCCGCGCAGAAGTAGCGCACACCACTGTTGTTAATGCTTTTGGTGAAGGTCCAGTTGAACAGGATCTAGAAAACTTACTGGCTTGGTTGGAAATGTTTCACCCAAAGTCATATGTTGAATTAGATTACGGCGGGCTTGCACAGTATTTAAATAAAGCGCTGCGAGATAACAATGAAGATGGTTTGCTCTCCGACACATCCATTGAAGATGTCCTGCAATCTCTCTCTGGCCTTGCTGCAGCCGATGGATCATTGGCGGGTCAGGGATATGAGCGATTAATGTCGCGCTGGCGCAGGGTTCAAGCCCTTGAATCAGCCAATTAATTCATCTCTTTGATATTGCATCCCAGCGCCTTAATCGGAATACTTCACCACAATACGGAGCAATTCGGACACGATTGAGTAGCTACTAAGGAGATCACAATGGCACGTTTGCCTGATGCTGAAGTTCTCCTGACTCCTAAAGAGGTCGCTGCCCGTTTTCACGTTAATCCAAAGACTGTGACCAGATGGGCAAAGGCAGGCAAGTTAACTGCAATTCGCACCTTGGGCGGACACCGTCGATACCGTGAATCTGAAGTTCTTGAGCGTCTGCGTGAGTACAAAGAGAGTTCAAGTTAACTAGTAAGGTTCTCTCATGAGCGAAAAAAATGATGACATGAAGGCAAGAATGCTTGCTGCCCTTGAAGCAAAGAAAAACAAACCAGGTGCACCAGGTACTCAGACACATGCTGAAACTGGATCAAAGATTCGCGGCGGACAACGCAGTGGAGGAGCTCCACAGGTACAGCGCAAGGCCGGTCCGTCAGGCTCTGGCTCTGCTGGCTAAGTGTCAGATCAACTCTTAATTGAAATTAGAGTTCGTCCCAATTCTTCACGAAACAAAGTTGGTGGAACTGTTGGTGACCCACCACGTTTAGTTGTTGCAGTGCAAGCACCTGCCGTTGATGGAAAAGCCAATGAAGCAGTCATCAAAGAGTTAGCGAAAGCTTTTGATTGCCGCGCTCGCGATTTCACCATTGTTTATGGCGAATTAGGTCGCGACAAACGTCTGCTTGTTAATGGTGATGTTGCAGAACTTGAAAAGAAATATATAGAACTACAGCAGACCGCGACGCTTCAACAGCGGCTCGATCTTTGAATCACGCCCACGGAAATTGCGGAACATCTGCATTGAATCAATAGATCCACCGCGGCCGAGCAAAGTGTTTCTAAAGTGCTCACCGTTCTTGCGTTGCAATCCACCGTTTTCTTTAAACCAATCCACGGTGTCCGCGTCCAGTACTTCTGACCAGATATAGCCGTAGTAGCCAGCTGAATATCCGCCAGCAAAGATGTGTGAGAAATAAGTGGAGCGGTAACGAGTTGGAACTGGCGCAAAATCAAGGCCATAGTCCTTAATTGCTTGGGCTTCAAAGGCCTCTACATCAGTGACTTTTGATGCCTCTTCAGTAGTCAATGAGTGCCACGCTAAATCCAAGATAGCTGCAGCTAGATAGCTTGTTGTTGCATGTCCTTCGTTAAAAGTCGATGCAGCATCAAGGTTATCAATCCACTCTTGTGGAAGTTTTTCTCCAGTTTCAAAGTGACGTGCATAATTTTCAACAACTTCAGGCCACAAAATCCACATTTCATTTACTTGAGATGGGAATTCAACAAAGTCACGCTGAACGCTTGTGCCTGATACACGTGGATATTTCACTTGTGAAAGCAGACCATGAAGCGCATGTCCGAACTCATGGAACAAAGTTGTTGTTTCAGAGAAAGTGAGAAGAGTTGGTTTACCGGCAGGTGGCTTTGGAATATTGAGGTTGTTTACAACCACTGGCAATTGTTTGAATAAGAAGTTTTGTCTTACCAAACTGTTCATCCATGCCCCACCACGCTTTGAATCGCGGGTGTAGAAATCACCGATAAAGAGTCCGAGCTTTGAGCCATCTTCATTAAAGACTTCAAAGGCACGGGCTTCTGGATGGTAGGTAACTAGATCTGGACGCTCCTTAAATGAAATGCCGAAGAGTTTGTTGGCAGCAAAAAAGATTCCATTCTTCAATACTGATTCCAGTTCAAAGTAGGGACGCATCTTGGTTGTATCAATATTGTATTTTTCAAGACGAACTTGCTCGGTATAGAAACCCCAGTCCCAGCTTTCAATCTCTGTTCCGGCTGATTTCTTAAGATCCTCGGCTTCTGCCTTTGCATTTCGCGCAGCAGCTGGTGCGATTTTTCGAAGCATTGCATGGACATTGTCTGGGTGCTCTGCAGTTTGCACTGCAATCACATGCTCGGCATGAGTACTTTGGCCAAATAATTTTGCGCGCTCAGCACGCAACTTAACCGTTTGCAGCAGCACAGGCTTGTTGTCATTGCCGTTAGCGCGGTTGGCTTTAAGAAGTGATTCCTGCATGATTTTCTTGCGAAGGGCGCGATTAGTAAGAGAATCAAGTACTGGATTACCAGTGAAGTTGACCATGCCAATGAGCCATTTACCTTCATGGCCACGGTCCTTTGCTGCAGCGGCAGCTGAAGCGATTTCATTCTCACTCAAACCATCAAGTTCTTCAACAGTGTCAACTAGAACTGCTAAGTCATTAGTATCAGCTAAAACATTTTTAGAGAACTGTGTTTCTAGCTTTGATAGTTCTTCATTGAGTTCTTTTAGGCGATCGCGTTGTGATTCAGATAGATGAGCACCAGCGTGGATGAGATCTTTGTAATAGCGCTCAAGTAGCCAAGCATCTTCAGTGTTGAGGCCAATAGATTCGCGGTTGTCGTATAAAGATTTGATGCGAGCAAAGAGCACAGGATTCAAACTGATCGAATCTTGATGCGCAGCTAGCTTGGGAGCAATCTCTTGCTTGATTTCATCTAGTGAATCACTTGTATCACTCGATGACTTGTTAAAGAAAACCAACAGCATTCGAGTCAACATCTGCCCGCTTTTTTCCAAAGCAACAATGGTGTTCTCAAAAGTAGCAGCACCCGGTGTGTCCAGAATTGCTTGCACTTCTGCTAACTGTTGCGTGCAACCTTCATAGAAGGCAGGAAGGTAGTGCTCCTCTTTTATGAGTGCAAAAGGTGGCAACTCATAGTCAAGGGCGCTTCTTTGGGCAAATGGATTCGCGTTTGTCATGGCGCAAACCCTATCGAGAATTTCTAGTTAACGAGGACGGCGGCGACGCTGACTTGAGTTCGGACGAGGGCGCTTATTGCCACCACTGCGTACTGACTTTTCAACGATTGGCTGGATGTATGGAACACCAGAAGGCTCTTGTGCTCCAGTGATCTTCATTAGCTCAGTGCTCAATGGGGTGACGCCAACGAATTTTGGAGTAACGCCAGCACGAGAAGTAAGTCCACCAATTGATTTCTGCTGCTTAGTTGTTGCAATTGTTACAACAGTTCCAGCTTCACCAGCACGGGCTGTACGGCCTGCGCGGTGTAGATAATCCTTGTGATCTGTAGGTGCATCAACATGCACAACAAGTGAGATTCCATCAACGTGGATACCACGCGCAGCAACATCTGTTGCTACAAGGGCCGCGTTAGCTGAATCCTTGAAGAGTGCAAGAGTG
>JBEGPY010000038.1:0-9895 GCA_041181205.1 Actinomycetota bacterium
CTGCATCAAAACCAAAAGGTATTCACCATCTAGAGCAGCTACCCTTGCTCGGTATCGGCAAAGTCGATCGCAGCGCACTTGCGAAAATGGTGGGGAATGAATAAATGGATCATCGGTGCACGCCCGCGCACATTGCCAGCAGCAATTGCACCGGTAGTTGTTGCAACAGCATTAGCTGGTGCTGATTGGAACTGGTTTCGTGCTGCTCTTGCCTTAAAGGTGGGAGTTTGGCTTCAGATCGGCGTTAACTATGCCAACGATTATTCAGATGGCGTAAAGGGAAGTGACGACAATCGTATTGGCCCAATACGTTTAGTTGCAAGTGGTTTAGCAACAGCTGCGCAAGTAAAGCGCGCTGCATTCATATCTTTTGGCATCGCATCCATTGCTGGATTATGGCTATCTCTTCTTGCTTCGCCATGGTTAATACTCATTGGCGTTGCAGCCATTGCTGCAGCTTGGGGTTACACCGGTGGAAAAAATCCATATGGCTATAGCGGTTTGGGTGAAGTTTCGGTCTTTATCTTCTTTGGTTTAACTGCAACGGTTGGTACTTTCTATGCACAAACCGGTCATGTCACTGCTCTAAGTGTTTTGTGTGCCGTGCCAATGGGTGCACTTGCTTGCGCAATCCTGGCAGTGAATAACCTTCGAGATCGTGCACAAGATGAACTAGTTGGTAAGCGAACTCTTGCCGTAAGACTAGGTGATACAAAGGCTCGTAAGGGTTTTGTTGTATTGCTAGTTATCGCCCATTTAAGCGCACTTACAACTTTGGTTCCTTGGTCTTTGCTGACTCTGGCAGTTCTTCCATTAACAATCTCAATCTCGCGTGCAGTTATGTCAGGCGCATCTAGGGCAGACCTTATTCCGCTGCTGGGCAAGACTGGCAAACTACAAATGTTTTTTGGGGTTCTCTTTGCAATAGCTCTAGCGATACAGTAATCCCATGGCCAGATTCATTATTCTTTTTCTTGTCTTTGGAATCACTATCTATGCGCTAATAGATTGTGCTCGCAAAGATGATTCAGAGATTAAAATCTTGCCAAAATGGGGATGGTTGCTAGTAATAATTCTCATTGGACCACAAGCGTTAGCTATTGGTCCGATTGCTTATTTAATTGCTGGAAGAAATCGCAATAATGGAGGGCGTAAACCTAAGCGTCGCATCTTGCCTCCGGATGATGATCCTGATTTCTTGAGGAAGATTTAACTTCTATAAACCAGAGTACGTGTGCTTTCCTGAGCCCCAAATATTTACGTATACATAGTTAAATAGAAATGTTGAACCCGCAAATAAACACAACCATGCTGCTTTTCGCCCACGCCAGCCAACAGTTACACGTGCATGTAAATACGCTGCATACGCCACCCAGGTAATAAATGCCCACGTCTCTTTTGGATCCCAGCCCCAGTAACGTCCCCAGGCACTTTCTGCCCAAATAGCACCTGCAATAACGGCGAATGTCCAAAGTGGGAACACAAATGCGACCAGGCGATACGAAAGTTGATCTAAATCTTCAAGTGATGGCAAACGTTTTGCCCATGCGGTTCTCTCCCCACGAGATTCCATCGCATCTAAATAAAGATAAGCAGCTGCGATGGCATTAGCTAATAAGAAAACACCACCAGAGATAATCGCAGCAGAAACGTGAATGACTAACCACGTTGATTTAAGTGCTGGAACTAATGGTGCACTTGGACGATAGAGAACTGCAACTGCTGTTCCCAGCGTTAGTAAGACAGCGATTGAAACTAGTAATCCTAACCAGCGCAGATCATATTTACGAAGTGCTGCAAGGTATGCACCAGAAAATGCCATTGCACCAGTTATTGAAAACTCATACATATTGCCCCAAGGAACTCGACCAGCAGAGAGTCCACGGGCAATTACACCTGCCACCAATAAAAGGAATCCCAAAATCATCATTGCTGTTGCAATACGGGCAACTTTTTCTGTGCGCTTGTAATCGATATTCTTTTTTGAATCTTCAGTCGTTACACGAACCGCCCAAGCCGTTTCAACTGCGTGTGCGAAAAACGAGAGCGTATAAACAGCCATTGATGAATACACAAGGTAATTAGAGAGGTAAGCCCATGTACGTGACATTTATTTCTCTCCCTTTAACATCGCTACAAACCCTGCCATTTCAACTTCTAAACCTGGTGCTGCATTTTTAGCTAATCCCGCAACTTCTACTGACTTTCCAACCCGAATCCAGATTCGGCGACGTCGTGTAAATAGTGATGCAAGCAAGCCAAGGATGGCAACAATACTGCCGAGCAAGGCAAAGTTCTTCCCAGGATCATTCACAATCTCAAGATTGACCCACTGGAGATATCCCTCAAAGGTTATTGAACCTTGGGGGTATGTAAAAGTCTCACCTGGCTTTAATGATTTAAGGCCCACCTGGTTCATCTTTGAGGTATCAATGCGATAAACAGATTGTGGAATACCAGTATCGAGACCTAAATCACCAACCCATGCAGATAATAAAAGTCGTGGGTCTAGCGCTTCTGGGAAAACACTCACTGCACCATCTGCACCACTACGGGCATATGTTGGAACAAATGAACCTACGAATCCAATTTGTGGATCTGCATCTGGAACTTTAATAGCACCGATTGATCGCAAGTTTGAATCTTGTGGCAAAAATGGCACAGGTCCTTGCATTGCCACATTACCTTTTGAATCTCTCACAGTCACAACAGGTGAATAACCATTTGCTTGCAAGTAAATGCTGGTATTACCCAGTTTCAACGGTGAGTTAACTTTAATTGTGCGAGGTCGAGATTGGAGTAATTTACCTTCAGCAAAATTCACATTAAGGGTGTAATCCTCGGGCGAGCTCGTAACAACATTATATTTTGCAGTGAATTTATCAATTGTGATTGCAAAATCAGAAAGTTTCTTTTCACTAAATAGTTTGCCGTAATTCAAGGAGTCATAACTTGTAGGTGTGTTAACGAATCGCTCACCCACATTAAGAATTGCCATTCCTCGCATGCCAAATAATGAACTAAATGAGATTCCAAGTAAAACAAGTATGAGAGCTAAGTGAAAGAAAAGATTACCTGTCTCACGCAAAAAACCTTTTTCAGCTGAGATAGAGCCATCTTTTTCTAAAACTCTAAAACGTTTTGATTTAAACCATGCACGCGCTTTCTCTAACTCATCTCCTTGAACAGACCAAGAAGAGTGGTGCTCCATACGATCAAGGTTCTTTGGAGTGGCAGGTGGCAGTGCCCGCGCTGCATGGAAGTGCTCGATAGTCCTTGGAAGCACACAGCCGATGAGCGAGATGAAAAGCAGGATATAAATAGCGCTAAACCATGGTGATCCGTAAACATCAAAGAGTGAGAAGCGATCCATCCACCTAGATAAATCCGGTGAATTCTTGAAGTACTCACTCACTTTCATAGGGTTCTGTGTGCGCTGAGGAAAAAGTGATCCTGGTATCGCTGCAATGCCTAGCAGTAGTAAAAGAATGAGCGCTGTGCGCATACTTGTTAATTGACGCCATCCGTAGCGCAATAAGCCAACGCTACCGATCTCTGGGACTTCTATCTCTTGGCTCATTTAAACCACCGGGATGAAATCAGAGATAAGAGAGCGTATTGAGTTCATTAGTTGGCCCCATAGACCAGTGACTTCTAGTAAACCAATACCTATGAGAAAAACTCCACCAATTTTTGAAATCAAACCTCCGCGCTTGACCAAATACTTACGCAGTTTCTCTGAACGATCTAAGAACACACCAGACGCTATGAATGGTAAACCTAATCCGAAGCAGTATCCCAAAGACAATAACGCGCCACGTACTGCACTTGATTCTTGGAAAGCTAACGTTTGAACCGCTGCTAATGCAGGACCAATACAAGGTGTCCAGCCCACACCGAAAAGAAATCCTAAAATTGGCGCGCCTACTAATCCACCGGTTGTTTTAATTCTGGGACGAAATGTTGGGGCAAATGGAAATTTGCCAAGAAATACAAAGCCAAGGAATATCGTAATTACACCCAGGACTCTGGATATTAAATCCTCGTTTGCAACTAAGTGATTGCCAATTCCCCCAAAGATTGCACCATATGAAACAAATACGGTGCTAAAACCCAGGACAAACAAAATAGAGCCAAGAAATACTTTGCCACGATTTAGCGAAAATCCAGCAGCAAAGGACAAATAACCTGGCACAAGTGGCAGTACACAGGGAGAGAGAAATGAAATCACACCTGCAACAAAAGCCACTGGTAATGCCGTAATAAGAAATCCGCTCATGATTTGTTCTACAAAGAAATCTTTCATTCGCCACTCACCCGCTCAATTAAATCTGTAAGGGAGGCAACAGTGACAGCGCCAGAAATACGTGCGGCAACTCTGCCAGCCTTATCTATCACTACCGTTGAAGGAATGGCATTTGCTGGAAGTGATCCTTTAAAGCCGATTAATAGTGAATCATCTATAAGTGTTGGGTATGGAAGCGAGAAACGTCTTTGAAAAGCTTCAGCAGTTGCTGGGTTATCACGTGTCAAAATTCCTATAAAAGCGACATCTCTATATTTATTTGCAAGTGCGACAAGAGTTGGTGCCTCCGCTCTACATGGTGAACACCATGATGCCCACACATTTACTACAGCAACCTTGCCAACTGAATATCTGTAATTTGTTCCAGATAATGTCATTCCGGATAAAGCGGGTGCTTCAACTCTTTTATCAGGGTTAATAAAAGTCACAGATCCATTTCCGGCAACAAAAGATTCTTGTGAGCTGGAACTTCCACCACCACCACAAGAAGTAAGCAAAAGTGAAATAACTAAAAAAGCTAGGGCTTTAAATCCTGATTTCATCAATTCTTCTTTGGTAATAAGTGTCGTGCTGGTTCAGAGTATGTAAGACCTGAGATTAATCCTTCGTCATCAAAATGAACACTTGTGACAGAGGCGAGTGAGCACTCACGACGGCGTGGGTCATGAAGCAATCTGCGATTCTCAATTGCACTTCTTAGAATCCAAATTGGCAGTTGATGTGAAACAACAATTGCATCTTTGCCATTAGCTGCATCGCGTGCAGCAAATATTGCGGCCAGCATCCGATTGATTTGTTCCTCATATGGTTCACCCCATGACGGTCTCCATGGGTTCCACAAATGACGCCATGAAGATGGATGCTTCAAAACACCATCACCAACACCAAAGGGTTTTCCTTCAAAAACATTTGCCGCTTCAATTAATCGCTCATCGGTTGTAATTGCAATGTTATGAGCAGAGGCAATCGGAGCTGCGGTTTCTTGTGCTCGCTGCAATGGGGAAACATGCAAAGCGCCTAGATCAATAGTGCGAGACCAATCGCCCAATATTTTTGCCATTTCTTGTCCGCGCACAGAAAGCCCCCAGCCGGGTTGGCGGCCATAGAGAATCTTGTTGGGATTTTCTACTTCACCGTGGCGCAGGACATGGACAGTTGAACTCATTGGTAAAGCATAAAGCGTCCCTATTGATGCAAGTTCGTTAAGGTAGTGACATGGCACTCACAGCGAAGCGGGCAGCCTTTTTTGATGTAGATAACACCCTGATTCGTGGCTCAACCCTCTACTTCCTGGGTAAGGGCATGTATCAGCGTGGATATTTCACAAAGAAGGATATTTCGCGATTCGTTTTGGCCAACCTTAGATTTCGTCTCACGGGTAAAGAAAATAAAGAAGAGATCAAACGTTTTCAAGACGCTGCCACAGATTTTATTGGTGGTCACAGCGTTGCAGATATAGAAAAGATCGCTCAAGAGATTTACGACCAATACGTTTCACCAGCACTTTGGCAAGGAACAATCGATATTGCACAAAAGCATTTATCAGCAGGTGAAGAAGTGTGGTTAGTGACTGCCGCCCCTGAAGACATGGCAGTGCTCATTGCAAAGAGATTAGGTTTTACTGGCGCACTTGGTAGTAAAGCTGAAACAAAAGATGGCAAATACACCGGAGCAATGCTGGGTCTTCTTTTACATGGAAAAGAAAAAGCTGTTGCAGTTCGTGAACTGGCTCAGCAAAAGAGTTTAAACCTTGATGATTGCTACTCATATTCAGATAGCCATAATGATTTTCCATTATTGCAATGTGTCGGGCATCCATCAGCGATTAATCCAGATGCGATTTTGTCATTACGAGCAATGGCTGAAGGTTGGCCAATTCATGATTTCCGCCGTGCCCGCCATTTAGCCAAGATTGTCTCCCCTGTCGTTGTCAGAGTTGCTGCCCTTGGAACATGGTTGACTCCGCGCGGAAAGCGACGTTGATTAACCCTTAAACGCTAAATGCCAGTAATGTAGGCAAGTTATGGAAATGCGCTCCTTCTCCGACTACTTACGTAGTGTCGATGATGCTGCCTTCCTAGAGTTATTTACAGCCCGCCCAGATTTAGTGACGCCAGTACCACCCGACATCGCATCCCTTGCAGTTCGTGCATGCTCTGCACCTAGTTTGGCTCGAGCAATTGATTCACTTAATCACTGGCAGTTCCAAGTATTAGAAGCTGCTGCAGCACTCAATGAACCTTTTTCATTGAAAAGCATTGTTGCAATCACAGATAAAGCCGCATCTTGCGCGCTAGATCACTTAATTTCAATTGGTCTGGTTTATCCATCCGATGATGGAATGCGCGGTAATGAACCTGCAGGACTTGGCCCTGCATCTGTTGCAAAAATTAAGGTAACTGAAATTGAAAAAGCGCCACCTGAAGCCAAGAAAGTTCTAGAGAGATTAATCTGGGGACCTCCCCGAGGAAGCGTAGGAGATATCAAGAATCCTGGCCCTGGAGTTTCTTGGTTGCTCGAACAAAAATTCCTTGTCCCACTTGATCAGCGCACTGTTATTTTGCCGCGCGAAGTAGCGATACATCTGCGTGGTGGCAAAGTTCATAAAGAAAACTTTATTGTTCAACCAAAATTAGCTGGCGCCAAGCGTGATGAACGACAAATCAATCTTGCAGCCATTGCAAATATCTCCACCGTTTTGCGCTGGGTGGAAGAACTGCTCAATTTCTGGGCTGATGAGCCATCTGATGCTCTACGTGCTGGCGGTTTAGGTGTGCGTGATTTAAAGATTCTTTCTAACCACATATCTGGTTGATGCAAACTCCGGCAGATCGTTGGCAAGTTCTTGCTTCGCAATGGCTCATTACTTCCAGAGTCAGCGGGCTAGTTGGACGCGCCGAATCTAAGAATGTTGCAGCGCTCGGGCCTGAGTTAGACCGTGTGAATGCATCAAAAGTGCGTGCCTTAACTCTCTCCATTCTCAATGAGAACCAAGGTATTGCACCTGAACTTGCATCCTTTAATGAAGTAATCGCTTGGCGTGCTCCTGTGCGCCGTAATTCCTCCTTGCAAGAAGAGCTAGCCAGCTGGACTCTACGCGAGGCTGAATGGCTTGGAATCACTGGCCAAGGTGCAATATCTAAATATGGCGCTGATTTTTTAAGCGGAGCAGATTTAACAATCATTAATGAAGATCTACCTAAAACCGTTGACCATATTTTGATTCAGAGCGATAACACTGCAATTGCACCAGGCCCACTTGAACATGAAATTTCACAGCAACTTGCCGTGATGGCCGATATTGAAAGCCGTGGTGGTGCAACTGTTTATCGCTTTAGCGAAGCAACGATTCGCCGAGCACTTGATCATGGCAAAACTGGGGATGAGATTAAGGTTTTCTTAACTAAAACCTCTAAGACTCCCATGCCCCAACCTTTAGAGTATTTGATTACAGATGTTTCTAAAAAGCATGGCAAGTTACGTGTTGGAAACACATCTGCCTTTATTCGTTGTGAAGACACAGCGCTTATTTCTCAGATTATGAATGATAAGAGATTAGAGATCCTTGAACTACGTCGGATTGCACCAGAAGTTGTTATTTGTGATCATGATGCAACAGACACCATGCGTATTTTGCGTGAAGCTGGATATCTTCCTGCAGGTGAATCAGCAACTGGAATTATGCTCACCGGTCCGCGATCAAATCGCGCCGTGACTAAACCACGACCACCTCGAGTTATTGGTGAAATTGAAATACCAACCCAGGAGAATTTAAGCGCTGCAATTCGAGCAATACGCACTGGTGAAAAATCTACTCACAAGCAAACACACTTGCGCCAAGCTGCCAATGAAGCCTTGGGTGCTCTGCCCCGCACAACGGCAAATGAAACTATGGATTTAGTCAATAAATACATCATGGAGGAGAAATCTCTTTCTATTGGATATGCCGATAACAATGGCGCAGTCACCCACCGCATCATTGACCCAATACGTGTCAGCGCTGGTGCCTTGCTTGCTCGCGACCATGCAACTGGTGAAGTTCAGTCCTTTAGAATTCCCCGCATCACCGGCGTTGCACCACTATAGGATTAACCCATGTTGGCCGCCCTTGAAGCTCTCGTGAAGTTGGAATCACCAACTGAAGATTTAGCGGCATGCCAGGACGTAGTGCGATTAGCAAGTGAGCTTGCAGCAACAATTCTTGGGACTCCTGCAGAAATCCGTGAAGTTAATGGTCGTCCAGTTTTTTGGTGGGGCGCTAATAATCCGGAAGTAGTTGTGTTGGCTCACTTGGATACGGTCTGGCCTAAAGGCTCTTTCACACCGTTATGGAAAGTTGAAGGAATTAAAGCAACTGGTCCTGGAATTTTTGATATGAAAGCAGGGTTTATTCAAGGGCTTTATGCAATGAAGGGCATCACTGGTTCTGCTGCCTTAGTTGCAACAACGGATGAAGAAACTGGAAGTGCAACAAGTAAAGAGTTTATTAAGCAGATCTCTGCTCAAGCTAAAGCGGTTTTAGTTTTAGAGGCATCACTTAATGGAATGGTTAAGACTGGCCGCAAGGGCACAGCGATGTATCAAATTAAGATTCACGGTAAAGCATCACATGCTGGTCTTGAACCAGAAAAGGGCATTAATTCAACGGTTGAGATCGCCCACGCAATCATCGCAGTTGCTGCTTTAGAAAATAAGGAGCATGGGACCACCGTTGTTCCGACAATGTTGCGTGCTGGTAACACAACAAACACAGTTCCAGATTTAGCTGTGCTTGATATAGATATTCGCTCGTATTCAATGGATGATCTCAAGCGTGTAGATGGCGCAATCAAGAATTTAAAGGCCGTTAATGCTGAGGCACGTTATGAAATTACTGGTGGATTTAACCGCCCTCCTCTTGAGACTTCTTCAACTATGGCCCTCTATGAGCGTGCAGAGAAAGTTGCTAAAGAGCTAGGAATGCCCCCTCTAGGTCACGCATCCGTTGGTGGAGCTAGCGATGGCAATTTTGCAGCAGCTGCTGGTGCCCAAGTTCTAGATGGACTAGGTGCAATCGGAAATGGTGCTCATGCAGCACATGAATGGGTTGATATCAGCGTTCTGGAGATTCGAAGCAAGTTATTACATGCATTAATAAAGGATTTATTAGATGACTGATGGCCCGTTAATCGTCCAAAGCGATAAAACGCTGCTGTTAGATATCGATCATCCGCTTTCTACAGAGTGTCGACGTGCAATTGCACCTTTTGCTGAATTAGAGCGCTCCCCTGAACACATTCACACCTACCGAATCACGCGCCTTGGATTGTGGAATGCGCGCGCGGCCGGGCATACCGCCGAGGAAATGCTCGCGACACTCGAGACGTATTCGAAGTTCCCTGTCCCGCAGGTCGTGGCGACCGACATCGCAGACACCGTGTCGCGCTACGGCCGAATAGTCGTCGAGCGTGACGACGACGGTTTGTATCTCGAAGCACAGTCACCGCAGATCCTTGCCGAAGTGGTTCGCACCACCAAGCTCGCGCCCCTACTCGGAGCGGTGACAAGCGAGACCGTCGTTCGGCTCAACGACTGGGCGCGCGGAATCGT
>JBEGPY010000039.1:0-6080 GCA_041181205.1 Actinomycetota bacterium
GCCTTAAGGATACTTGCATTATTGGTGTTCTTGTAATCCCTTTAAAAATAGGCCACAGTTCACGGATGCAAACGGGCCGAAGCGTTGTTTATGCCAAAAATGGCGGAGCTGCTGCAAGCCAGCCATTGGCCGTGAGCGCTGCGATTTCAATACTAAAACAAGGTGGAAGCTTTATTGATGCCGCCATTGCACTGAGTGCAGTGATCTGTGTTGTGGAGCCAGGTGCTTCACATTTAGGTGGTGATGCATTTTTAGTTACTCACTATGCATCAACTAAGACCAACCTTGCTTTTAACGGCAGCGGTGAAGCACCACACGGTGCTACTCCTGCTGCTTATGGCACAGAGATTCCTTTGCATGGATATAAATCAGGAACTGTTCCAGGATTAGTTTCAACCTGGTGTGAGGCCCATGAGCGCTATGGCAGCTTGCCTATGGCTGTGTTATTAGAACAAGCCATTGATTATGCTGAAAATGGTTTTCCAGCAAATACTGGTTTTGTTCGCAGAATTGCTAACCACTTAACTCTAACCCCTGATACCTCCCTCTTTAAAGATATGGGTATCGATGTGAACGTGAAGATTGGTGATCTAGTTATTCAAAAGGACCTTGCGCAATCACTGCGCGAGATTGCAGCAGGTGGTCGTAGCGCATTTTATGAAGGGCGAATTGCCCAGCAACTCATCAGTGGCTCTAATGGTTGGTTTAATGCCCAGGATCTAAAGGCTCACACCACCAGAGTCCTTGATCCTCTATCGATTAAGTATCGCAATCTAACAATTTATGGTCAGCCTCCTCCCACACAAGGAATGATCTTGATGGAGGAGCTGCTCATTAATGAGCGCTTTGATGTAACGACTATGAGTGAAGCAGACCGTATTCATATTGGTGTGGAATCTAAAAAGGCTGGTTTTGCCGATCGCAACGCAATCCTGGGTGATCCTGAATTCATTGAGGTCAATACTTCAAAAATATTGTCGAAAGAAAACATTGATAAGCGCACAGCACAGATATCTATGAATACGGCAGCTGTGGATATTGCCCCCGTAAGTGAAGGCAGCGACACCACCTACTTTTTAGTTGCAGATAAGGATGGCAACGCGGTTTCCTGGATTCAATCTGTTTTCCATGGCTTCGGTAGTTCATGGGTCATACCTGGAACTGGGATCATTTTAAATAATCGCTTAACTGGATTTTCATTAGATCCTGCCTCCCCCAACATTATTGAGCCAGGAAAGCGCCCAGCACACACCCTCAATGCTTTCACTGCAGTTAACGCTGATGGAACTTTGCATTTAGTGGGTGGGACACCTGGTGCAAATATTCAGGTGCAGACCAACCTGCAATTAATTATCAACGTCGTCGACCTAAAGATGAATGTGCAGGAGGCAACCGAGGCTCCCAGATGGCAACACTTGAACTCACCTGGGCAAAGCTCTGCGGATGAAACTGGCAACGGTGTTCTTGAGATTGAAAATCGTGTTTCAGCTCAAGTTTTGGATCAATTGAGAGCAAAGGGCCATGACGTCAAAGCCCTTACTGAATGGGGCCATGGTTCATCTGTGCAGTTAATGCAGGTTTTGCCAAATAAAACCTATGCATTTGGTTCAGATCCGCGCTGTGAAGGTCATGCTTCAGGAATTTAAATTAAATGCGAAGGCTTTTCGCGCAATTTTGATACTTAGCTGAGAGTTCTTTGACTGTAGCAATCTCTACTACTTTTCTGGGAAGTGACAAGCTACTTGAGACTTACCAATAGTAAGCAGTTGTGGCTCAGAAGTTGCGCATACTTCTTGTGCTTTCCAGCAACGTGTGCGAAAGCGGCAACCTGATGGCGGATTGGCAGGACTTGGAACATCACCGGTGAGAACAATGCGTGAAGTCTTACGGATTCGCTCTTGCTTTGGATTAGCTAAAGGCACAGCTGAGATAAGCGCCTTTGTGTATGGGTGCTTAGGGTTTTCGAAGATCTCTTCGCGTGTTCCAATTTCAACAATCTTGCCCAAATACATCACAGCAACACGTGCAGAGATATGTGAAACAACAGATAAATCGTGGGCCACGAATAAGTAACTAAAGCCAAACTTTTCACGTAAATCATCCAGCAAATTAAGGATTTGAGCCTGAACCGAAACATCCAGGGCTGATACTGGCTCATCTAGAACAACAAGCTTTGGGCGAGTGACTAGAGCACGTGCAATACCAACACGTTGGCGTTGTCCGCCTGAGAACTCATGTGGATAGCGGTTACCGAATTCACGTGAAAGACCGCAGAGTTCAATCATTTCATCCACTGCAGGATCTGAATCATCCTTAGCCATGCCATGAACAATCAAAGGTTCTGCCACAATCTGGCGAACAGTCATACGTGGGTTAAGAGATGCGTAAGGGTCCTGGAAAACAATCTGCATATCTTTGCGCTCTTTGCGAATCTCATCACGTGAAAGCGAATGAATCTCTTTGCCGTTAAAGTAAATCTCTCCAGAAGTTGGATCAAGTAGGCGAAGGATTAGGCGGGCAGTCGTTGACTTACCGCACCCTGATTCACCCACAAGACCTAGAGTCTCACCTTCTGCAACATCAAAAGAGATTCCATCAACTGCATGAATCTGTCCAACAGTGCGCTTGAGTAGACCGCGCTGAATTGGAAATTTTTTCTCTAAGTTAACAACTCTTAGTAATGGTTCACTCATTTGAGCACCTTCACAAAGTTAGGCTCTGAAACTCGGTGACAGCGCACCATGCGATTAGCTGCATATTCAGTTAACTCTGGAACTTGTGTCTGGCATTTATCAACTGCAAACTCACAACGGGCAGCAAAAGCACAACCCTTAGGAGGACGTGACATCACTGGTGGTGATCCTGGGATCGTGTAGAGGCGAGAGCCCTGAACTTGATCCATCTGTGGGATGGATTTCATAAGACCCCATGTGTAAGGCATTAATGGGCGCTCAAATAAATCATCTACTGGTGCTTCTTCAACAATGCGTCCGCCATACATAACAGCAACGCGATCACAGATTCCAGCCACAACACCTAGATCGTGAGTAATCAAAAGTACTGCAACGTTTAGTTCACGTGCTGATTTCTCTAATATCTCAAGGATTTGCGCCTGAATAGTCACATCTAGCGCTGTAGTTGGTTCGTCAGCAATGAGTAGTTCTGGATTACATGAAAGTGCCATCGCAATCATGGCTCTCTGGCGCATTCCACCTGAAAATTGATGAGGGTAATCATCTACGCGCTGCTTTGGATTTGGAACTCCTACTAAGTTCAACATTTCAATTGAGCGCTCTTTAGCTGCCTTTGCCGAAATACGCTCGTGCACACGGATCATTTCAGAGATCTGGTGACCAATTGTGTAAACGGGGTTAAGTGAAGTCATTGGATCTTGGAAGATCATTGAGATTTCGCCACCACGGATTTCGCGCAGTTCACGGTCAGGTGTTGTTAAGAGATCAATCCCCTTCCACAAAATTCGACCCTCTGGATAAACAGCCGGTGGCTTTGGAACTAATCCCAAAATACTCATAGCTGTTACAGATTTACCTGATCCTGATTCACCCACCAGGCCAACAATTTCACCTGCATTAAGAGTCAGTGATGCACCGTTAATAGCCTGAACAACACCATCTGAAGTGTTGAAATGAACGTGAAGGTTATCGATGTGAAGTAGTGGCTGACTCACTTGACTCCTCGTAACTTAGGATCAAGGGCATCGCGCAAACCATCACCGATCAGAACAATAGAAAGTGTAAGTAGAACTAGGACTGAACCTGGAATAAAGAATACGAATGGCTTATCTGTTAAGTAGTTACGTGAGCTTGAAATCATCACTCCAAGTGATGGAGTTGGTTCACGGAATCCCACACCTAAGAATGCATAAACAGACTCAGACAAGATCGCACCTGCTACCGAGAAAGCCAGAACAACAATGATGGGTGGAATCGCATTTGGACCAATATGGCGCAAAATGATGCGCTTTGTACTAGCACCAGTTGCACGAGCAGCTTCAACATAATCTAAAGACTTTACCTGCATCACAGAGGCACGGAATAAACGTGTTGTTGAGTACCAACCCGTAAGAACCAACGCTGCCACAATCACCCAGAAAGAAGAGCCAAATACAGTGATAATTGCAAAGCCGATGAGCACGAATGGGATTACCTGCCAGGTATCAATAAAGCGGCTGATGATGGTGTCAATCCAACCACCGAAGTAACCAGCAATACCGCCAAGTGTCACACCAACAAATACCGAGATTGCCGTAACAACAATGGCAACAGTGAGTGAAAGACGAATACCAAAAGTAACGCGAGTAAAGATATCTCGACCTAGATCATCTGTTCCGAGCCAGTGACCATTTGATCCTGGTCCAACTAAAATATCTGGACCCAAATTGTCATATTTCCAACCACTGATAAATGGTCCAACAATTCCAGCGACAATCAAGATAACCAACATGGCTAAGCCAACAATTGAAATTTTGTTTCCAAAGAAGCGCTTGCGCACATCTTGCCAATAAGAAAGAGACTGTGGAATCTGTTCGATTTCAGACATTAGTGCACCGCCTTAGAATCAATCTTGATACGCGGATCAATAAGGGCATAACTTAAATCAACAATTAAATTAACTACAGCACCAAAAGAGATAACAACGATGGCTAGACCCAAAACTACTGGCGCATCTTGAGAAAGGGCAGAATCAGCAATAGTTGATCCCATGCCTGGTAACGAGAAGACTTTTTCGGTCTGCACAGCAACACCAAAAATACCAATCAGGGAAGTTCCATAGACAGTAACCACTGGAATGAGGGCATTGCGAAGTGCGTGGTGGAACCACACTCGTCTAGCAGATAATCCCTTAGCAAATGCAGTGCGGATGTAATCAGCACGCAATACTTCTAGCAACGATGAGCGCAGCATGCGAGCGATAAATGCTGCATCAACTAATGCAACAACCAATGCGGGTAGCACAATTCCTTTCCAACTATCCCCCGGAATAACACCTGCATGCCAGGTTGTCGGCCAGGGTTTAAAGAAGTTAAGCCAATCCCAATGCATTTGAAAAGGCAGAACACCAAAGAGATATTGGGCTAGTAAGCCAGATACGAAAACTGGAATTCCTTGAATACCCACTGTAAAGATGGTACCGATGCGATCTCCGAGAGATCCACGCTTGATAGCACTCGTTAGTCCCACAGTCAGGGCAATGATGAGTTGTAGAAGTGCGCCCCAAAATAGAAGTCTGGCGCTAGTAGATAGGCCATCATGCAAAATTGTATTTACAGACTTATCGTTCTTATAGGAATAGCCAAGATCGCCTCTGAAGAGATTTCCCCAGAAACGGAAATACTGAACGTAAGTTGGCTTATCTAAGCCATATTTTCTTTCAATGTTATCGAGAATCTCTTGTGGAAGAGCTTTTTCACCGCTTTTAAGTGAGATTGGATCTCCAGGAATAATGAAGAAAAGTGCAAACATCAACGTTACAGCGGCCCAGACAACAATCAGGCTCTGCAGCAATCGCTTAATCGTGTATGTAAACATTTCTCGCAATCTTAGTGGTGTTACAAGTTAAATAGAAATTATTGAGCTATAAATCGAAGTGAGGGGCCCCCTTTCGAGGACCCCTCACGACGAGGAACTACTTTTTAATTAGTTCTTTACAACTTGATCGTAAACAACCATTCCAAGTGGAGTGATTGGGAATGTAGCAATGCTTGGTGAAAGCACTACTGAAATTCCGCGGTTTACAGTCTGTGTAATGGCAACATCGCTGCGTAGAGCTTGTACCTCAGCACGACGGTACTGGCTCTGAGCAAATGCCTTGTTAGTTGTTGAACGAGCTGAGTTAACCAATGCATCAAATGTTGCACTGTTATAACGCTCTAGGTTGTCTCCACCAATTGAAGCTGAGTGAAGCAATGGATATAGGAAGTTATCAGCGATTGGATAGTCAGCGAACCAACCAGCACGAATCATCTGTCCCTTACCTGAACGCATCTTTGAGAAGTATGTTCCGTCAGCTGCGAATGGATCAAGCTTTGCTGGAATTCCAACATCCTTGAGGTTAGCGAT
>JBEGPY010000040.1:0-5860 GCA_041181205.1 Actinomycetota bacterium
CTTTCATAGGCTGCAGAGAAGATTGAAAACTTTCCAATGAATCCGCTTGTAAGTGGAATTCCAGCAAAGGAAAGTAGGAATCCAGCAAAAGCTATTGCCACCCACGGTGAGCGCTTTCCTAAACCCTTCCAACGGTTCAGATCAGTTACCTCACCTGCAGAATCTCGAACCAAGGTAACAATTGCAAATGCGCCAACAGTTGTGATGCCATAAGCGAAGAGATAGAACAACGATGCCTCAAGGCCAGCCTTATTCAATGCAATAACACCAGTTAATAAGAAGCCGGCATGGGCAATAGAAGAGTAAGCCAACATGCGCTTCACATCGCGCTGTGTAATGGCAACTAGTGAGCCAAAGACCATAGTAATGATCGCAATAATTGTGAGCATGGGAGTCCATGACCATTGAGCATTTGCAAAAGATGTGTAATAAATGCGAAGCATTGCGCCAAATGCTGCAACCTTTGTAGCAGCTGCCATAAATGCAGTTACTGGGGTTGGTGCACCTTGATAAACATCTGGTGACCACGCATGAAATGGAACTGCTCCGACTTTAAAGAGAAGTCCCACTGATAGGAATGCAATTCCGATAAGGAGGAAGACATCGTTTCCGCCACCACCAACAACTGCATCGCGGATTCCACTAAAGGTAATTGAGGCTGAGTATCCATAGAGGAAAGCTGCGCCAAATAAGAAGAACGCTGAAGAAAAAGCGCCAAGTAAGAAGTACTTGAGGGCTGATTCCTGTGAAGCTAAACGGCGACGGCGTGAGAGCCCTGCCATCAAATACAGTGGCAATGAAAGCATTTCAAGTGCAACAAATAATGTAATGAGATCACTAGAGACTGGGAACAAAAGCATTCCAGCAACTGCAAAGAGTGTGAGTGGATAAACCTCAGTTACTTGATTACCAGTCTGCAGTGCATGGCGTTCTTCCTCTGAACCTGGAAGAGAAGCAGCCAAAGCTGTAAATTGCTCAGTATCTGCAATCAGAAAAACAGAGATGATAGAAATAATAATGATTGAAGCTTGTAGCAACACTGCCGGGCCATCAATTACAACTGAACCCATCGCTGCACTTACCGATTGCTCATTGCGCACTTTCCACACTTGAACAAGTGCTAGAACTAAAGTGCCTAGAGTCACAGACAACTGTGTGATTGGACGAAGTGCCTTAGACATAAAGGCTTCGACTAGAACACCAATTAAGGCTCCGCCCAACAAAATAAGCATGGGTGAGAGAAGTGTGTAATTAAGAACTGGTGCGCTGAATTCCATTATTTATCACCATTCGTTGGAGCTGGATCAGTGAAGCCCATTTGAGCAATCACATGCGCTGATGCCGGGTTGATTACATTCAATAATGGCGAAGGATAAAAACCAAGTGCAATGATAATTGCCATAACAGGAGCAATGGCAATCTTTTCGCGAAGATTAAGATCACTTAACCCTTCATTGCCCGGAGTTGTCGGACCATGCAAAGCTTTTTGAACTGGAATCAAGATATAGAGGGCAGCTAATACAATTCCAAATGTTGCAATCACTGCGTGGATTGGGTATCGAGTAAATGTTCCAACAAGAACTAAGAACTCACTCACAAAGCTCGACAAACCTGGCAGTGCAAGAGAAGACATTCCAGCCAAGAAGAATGACCAAGCCATCACTGGTGTGACGCGCTGTAGTCCGCCAAAGTCTGCAATCGTTGAAGAGCCACGACGTGCAATCATCCAACCACCAACGATGAACAAGGCAGCAGTTGAGAAGCCGTGATTAAACATATACAACGTTGCTCCGCTGTGACCCTGTGAGGTCATTGCAAAGATTCCCATTGTGATGAAACCAAAGTGAGAGATAGAGGTAAATGCAATTAAGCGCTTTAGATCTTTTTGACCAATTGCAAGGATTGCGCCATAAACAATTGATATCACTGCAAGAACCATAATCAAAGGTGTGAAAGTCTTGCTCGCCTCTGGGAACAGAGTTAAGCAGTAGCGAATCATTCCAAAAGTTCCGACTTTATCTAGAACACCTAGCAATAACACTGATGTTCCAGGGGTTGCAGAGGCAGCAGCATCTGGCAACCAAGTGTGAAGTGGCCACAGAGGTGCCTTAATTGCAAAGGCAATAAAGAAGCCTAAGAATAGGAAGTTCTGAGTAGTTGAACTCATCTGCAGTTGAGAAAGTGCTTGAAGATCAAATGTATGTCCACCTTGAGCACCTGACATCACATAGAGCGCGATGATCGATGCCAACATCAGTAATCCACCAAAAAGGCTATAAATCAAAAACTTAACCGCTGCAGTTGATCGCTGACCGCTTCCGTAACCACCTATAAGGAAGTAAACCGGAATCAACATCGCTTCAAAGATGACATAGAACAAGAAGACATCGGTTGCTGCAAAGACACCAATCATCATTGCTTCAAGAACAAGGATGAGAATATAAAACGTCTTTACGGACCAACGGCCACCGTGAGCTTCATTCCAGCCTGACAACACAACAATGGGTGCCAAGATTGTTGACATCAAAATCAAGACAAGGGCTAAACCATCAACACCAACAGCAAAGTTAATTCCAAAAGTTGGAATCCATGAATATTTCTCAACAAACTGAAGATCAACATTATCGCGCTGGAAGTTCATAGCCATAGCAATAGTTGCGATAGCAACAATCACAGTAGTTGCAAGTGCTACTTGCTTACTCAAAACCTCTTTTGTCTTAGGTGTAGCAGCAACAGCAATTGAGCCAATAATTGGCAAGAGCATTAATAGAATCAACGAATTCATTATTAAACCACCACCCAAATTGCTGCAATAAGTAAGGCGGCTCCAACAAAGATCAACGCTGCATAACTACGGACAAAGCCGCTTTGCACACCACGTAGAAGTGAGCTTGAGTTCATCGCTAATTGACCAACTCCGCGCACTGCTCCATCAATAACAGCTTCATCGGTCTTGACTAAAACCTGCGTTAACTGCTGTCCAGGACGCATAAATACTGCCTCGTTAAAGCGATCTTGCATAAGGTCTTGGCGGGCAATTTTAGTAAATACTGAAACATTCTCTGGGGCCACCACTGCAACTTCTTGACGTGAATACTTTAAGAAGGCGATTGCAACACCGATAGCAACCATGCCAAGTGCCATTGCTGAAACAACGATTGGTGCAAGCAGTTCTTCGTGCTCACCGTGATGTTCAAATAGTGGTGCTAGCCAGTTAACTAATGCATCTCCACGGTTGAGTAAGTAACCAGATGAAACTGACCCAAGTGCAAGGATTGCCATAGGTAGCCACATCAACCATGGAGATTCATGTGGATGGGCTTCTTCATCCCAACGTGCTTTGCCGGTGAAAGTAAGAATCATGACGCGAGTCATATAGAAAGCAGTAATGCCTGCACCTAACAATGTGACTGATCCTAGAAGAATTCCTTTAATACCACCGGAGTTAAATGCAGTTTCAATAATCATGTCTTTTGAATAGAAACCAGCAAATGGAGGGACACCTAAAATAGCTAAATAGCCCAAACCAAATGTTATAAAAGTAATAGGCATGAACTTTCGAAGTGCGCCGTACTTGCGCATATTTACTTCATCATTCATTCCATGCATCACCGAACCTGCACCGAGGAACATTCCAGCTTTAAAAAAGCCGTGAGTAAGCAAGTGCATGATTGCAAATGCGTAACCAACTGGACCAAGGCCAGCACCCAAAATCATGTAACCAATCTGAGACATAGTTGATGCAGCAAGTGCTTTCTTGATGTCATCTTTAGCAGTACCAATAAGTGCACCAAATAACAATGTAATTGCACCAACGATGACAACAAGGAGTTGGGCAGTTGGCGCGGCATCGAAAATGAAGTTGGAGCGAGTAATGAGATAAACACCGGCAGTAACCATTGTCGCTGCGTGAATAAGGGCTGAAACAGGTGTTGGGCCAGCCATCGCATCGCCTAGCCATGCCTGTAATGGGAATTGAGCTGATTTACCAGTTGCTGCAACCAACAACATAATTCCAATGGCAGTGAGTGCTCCAGTTGATGTCTGGTCGACCTGCTCTTTGATTCCTGCAAATGAAACAGTTCCAACTGTTGCAAAGGCGATCATGATTGCAAAAGAAAGTCCCATGTCACCAATACGGTTCATAACAAAAGCCTTCTTCGATGCAGTTGCATAAGCAGGCTTTTGGTTCCAGAAACCAATAAGAAGGTAAGAAGCAAGACCCACGCCTTCCCAACCAACATAAAGGTTGAGGTAACTATCACCGAGCACCAACAAGAGCATCGCTGCAATAAAGAGGTTCAGATATGCAAAGAAGCGCCTGCGATCCTTATCGTGTGACATATAAGAAATTGAGTAAATGTGAATCAAAGTTCCAACACCTGTAATAAGAAGTACGAAGCAGATTGAAAGTTGATCAAGGAGTAATCCCGCATCAACCTTAAAACTTCCAACCGAGATCCACTCAAATAGTTTTTGACCCACTGGGCGCTCTTCTGTAGATCGGCCCAACATCATTGAGAGTTGGTAGAGACCAACAGCAAATGATGATCCCGACATTAGTGTTCCAAGAATGTGGCCCCACTTATCAGCACGGCGGCCAGCAAGTAAAAGGATTGTTGCGCCAAGTAATGGCAATGCAATTAAATAAACAAGGCTATTTGACGTTGTCATCACTATCGCTTCAACAAACTAGCATCATCAACTGATGCTGAACGGCGTGAGCGATAAATCGTCACGATAATTGCAAGACCAACTACGACCTCACACGCGGCAACAACCATCGTGAAGAAGGCCACTACTTGACCGTTGAGATCACCATTAATTCTGGAAAAAGTCACAAAAGCTAGGTTTGCAGCATTGAGCATCAATTCCACACACATGAAAACAACGATTGCATTGCGTCGAACAACTACTCCCACAGCACCGATAGTGAAGAGAAGTGCGGATAGATAGAGATAATTAGCAGCATCCATTTACTTCTCCTCTCCCTTACTGGTGTCGACATTGCCAAGTTCAAATGTTCCAGAAGTCAACATGTCACCACGTGCTTGCAAAGTAGCGTTAATTGAGTTTGCAGCTGGAGTGCCATCAGGCAAAAGAGCCGGAACATCTACAGCGTTGTGGCGAGCAAAAACACCTGGGGCTGGAAGACCGGCAGCGTTAGCAAGTGATTCACCTCGAAAGCGTTGTGTTGATAGTTGGCGCTGTGTTGGTCGCACTTGAATACTTTGGTGATGTGCAAGAACCATCGCACCTAAAGCTGCAGTAATAAGAAGTGCTGAAACTACTTCAAACGGCCAGACATAAGTTGAAAATAGGAGTTGAGCTATACCTTTAACGTTTCCGATTGAATTCGCCGCATCTAATCCAACAGCGTTTCGACCTAGAGTTGCACGGCCAATCAAGGAAAGCATTAAGCCACCGAAGCCAACGGCTGCAGTGATTGCGATGGGACGTAACCCTGGAATTGTTTCAGTAAGGGAATCAGATGAATCAACACCAACAAGCATAAGAATAAAGAGGAAGAGCATCATTACTGCGCCGGTGTAAACAACGATCTGAACAATTCCAAGAAATAGAGCATCTTGTGCGATGTAGAAAATTGCAAGTGTGATCATTACCCAAGCAAGTAATAGCGCTGAGTGGACCGCTTTTTTCACAAGAAGCATTCCGAGGGCAGCCACCACTGAAAGTGGAGCAAGTGCCCAGAATAAAATCGCTTCGGGTGTAGCAATTTCTAACATTACTTACTGCCCCCCTCTTGTGAAGGGTGTGCAGTTGTGACATCACCGTTGTAATAATTAGTATCTGTCATGCCTGGATACATTGGGTGTGGTGGTGCCAGCATTCCTTGACG
>JBEGPY010000041.1:0-10579 GCA_041181205.1 Actinomycetota bacterium
CGATGTATACATATGTCAGGTTTGATCCGGTTACTTGGACTAGCGATACGGTGCTTGAAGCACTCATAAGTTCTCCTCCATTGGAGTTACAGGCGCCCTATAACGAAGGTCAGGCGCGAGACTACGGAAGTGTAGGTCAGAAGACCCTCTTTGGGGCAAATCCATACATATCTATTGCAGCACTTTAGGCCTATAGGGTTCTGCCCATGACTACTTTTCCAAAGGGCTTCCTCTGGGGCGCAGCCACCTCCAGCTACCAGATTGAGGGCGCTGCCCATACCGATGGGCGTGGTCCATCAATTTGGGACGTCTTTTGCAAGGTGGAAGGCAAAGTAGCAAATGGTGACACCGGTGATGTGGCCAATGATCACTACAACCGATATCCAGAAGATATAGCAATCATGAAAGAGCTGGGGTTACAGGCCTACCGTTTCTCATTTGCGTGGCCTCGCATGTTTCCACAAGGCGATGGCGCTCGCGAAGAGCGCGGCTTTGCATTCTATGATCGCTTAATTGATTCATTGTTAGAGGCAAACATCGAGCCACTTGCAACTTTATATCACTGGGATCTACCGCAAGCTCTGCAAGAAAAAGGCGGCTGGGAAAATCGCGACACCATTAAACACTTTGCAGATTACTCGGCTGCAGTAGTTGAACGCTTTGGCGATCGAGTTAAGAAATTCTCACCGATTAATGAGCCATGGGTAGTTGCATGGCTTGGTAATGGAATTGGAATTCATGCACCAGGTAAAAAAGATCGCAAAGCGGCTTGGGCAGTTGCCCACCACACCGTTGTTGCTCACGCTGCATCAACGATGGCAATGCGCTCTGTGCGCAGCGATATTTTAACTGGGCCAGTTCTTAATCAAGCTAACAATGTTGCAGATGACATTAATGATCCAAAGCAGGCATATGCCGTTGATATGTTGGATGCGGTCCAAAATCGTTTCTGGATGGATGCATTTATGTATGGAAAGTATCCACAAGTCCTAATGGATAACTTTGGTGATGAGTTAAATGCTGTGATTAAAGATGGCGATCTTGAGGCAGCAAAAGTAAAGAATGATTTCATTGGAATTAACTACTACTTTGATAACCGAGTGGGTCCTGCAGTTGAAGGCTTAGATCAATGGCACTCCATTTCCTCCCTCTTTGGCGCAGCCAGTGATGAAACTCCACGCGGGCCGCTCACCGATATGGGCTGGCCGCTTACCCCAGAAGGTCTAGAGGGTTTACTTGTGCGCTGGCATAAAGAGCATGGTGACAAACTGCCAGACCTCTACATCACCGAAAACGGTTGTGCGTATGGTGATGGACCAGGTGCAGATGGAGCAGTCCATGATCCCAAGCGCATTGATTACCTACAAACTCACTTAAAAGCAATCTCTAACGCCATTGCCCAAGGCTCACCTGTGAAGGGCTATTACCAATGGTCATTGATGGATAACTTTGAATGGGCGCTGGGTTATGAGAAGCGCTTTGGAATAGTTCACGTGGATTTTGAAACACAAAAGCGAACCATCAAAGATTCTGGGTATTGGTATAGAGATCAGATTAAAAACAACGGATCAACTATTTAACTGAACCAGCTAGCAATCCGCGCACGAAGTAGCGCTGTAGTGAGAAGAAGACGATGAGTGGAACTGCAATGGTGATAAATGCTCCAGCGCTAAGAGCTGTGTAACCAGAGCCATACTGACCAACGAGTGATGCCAACTTGCTGTTAATGGGTGCTACTTCCTCTGTGCCAGATGCAAATGTGAGTGCAACGAGTAAGTCATTCCACACCCATAAGAACTGGAAGATTGCGATAGATGCAATTCCAGGAATAGATAGTGGCAAAACAATCATACGAAAGACTTTGAAGTGGTTTGCGCCATCTACGTGTGCTGCTTCCATCAAATCACGGGGAAGGGAGGCAATAAAGTTGTGGAGTAAATAGATTGCAAGAGGGAGCGCAAACATAGTGTGGGGCAACCAAATACCTGCAAAATCACCGGCAATGCCTAGGGCCGGGAAGATTGCAACAGATCCAATGTGGGCACCGCCTGTGAAAAGCAAAAGTAGCGGGATCAATGACATCTGTAATGGAACGATTTGCAGAGCAAAGATAAAGAAGAAAATAAAGTCAGAGCCTCTAAAACGAATCCAGGCCAAGGCATAGGCGGCCATCGTTGCAATAACAATAGGGAAAATCGTTGCTGGCAAAGTAATAACAATGGAGTTAATGAAATAGGGCAAAACACCATTACTCAATGACTCTGAGCCATTACCTAAAAAGACGCCTTTGTAGTTCTCAAGTGTGAAACTTGGGTGCAGAAGGGAAGTCCACCACGCCTGTTCAAGAATGTTGTTATCTGTCTTAAATGAGGTAACAAACAAACCAATAGTTGGGATCGTCCAGATGATGGTGATAGCCCACACCACAACGGCTGCAATCTTTCCAGAGAAGATCTTGCGGCCTGAGTTATGGCTAGCTAGTTTGGAAGTGCTCATGAGTGGGTGCGCTCCTTTCGCAAAGAGCGGATGTTATAGATCAAGATAGGTGTCACAAGTAGGAATAAAACAATTGCTAGAGCTGAGCCCTTGCCTTGATCAAACTGAACGAAAACCTGTGAATACATCTCATTAGCTAGAACGTTGGTGCCAAAGTTACCGCCAGTCATTGTGCGCACGATGTCAAATAGCTTTAAAGAGCCAACTACGCCAGTAGCTAGAACAACAATGAAGGTTCCTTTAATCATTGGGAAAGTAATGTTTCTAAATAAACGCCAGCCTGAGGCACCATCAAGGGAAGATGCTTCAACGATATCTGCCGGCACAGCCTTAATCGCTGCAGACAAGATCACCATTCCAAATCCCATTTGGGTCCAGACATAGATAATCATTAAAAGGAAAGTATTGAGGGGTTTAGAGAGCATCCAGTCTTTTGGAGTTCCACCTAGGAAATCAACAACCGAACTCAACAAGCCAATCTGGACTTCACCTGGATCGCGGTATTCATAGACAAACTTGAAGATAATGGAGGCGCCAACAAATGAGATTGCCATAGGCATAAAGAGCAAAGATTTAGGAATGGATTCATGCTTAATACGATCCAACATAATTGCGAGTAGCAGCGCTAGAGCTGCCGTGAAGATTGGTACAACCATGATCCAAAGGATGGTGTTAATCATAATTGTTTTTATATTGGGATCTTGGGTCATCCAGTAATAGTTATCAAAGCCAACCCAGCCATTTGAATCTGGGTTCATAAAGCTAAAAACAAAGGTGCGAATGGCAGGAATAATTAAACCTGCAAGAAGTAAAACTAAGGCTGGTCCTAAAAAGATAACGATGGCGATGGGGCGGGCTTTCTTGCCATTAGCGCGGCCAGCGATTGCGAATAAAACTGCGAGCACAATAAAGAAGAAGGCGATTGCAGAAAAGACTGAGGTGAATTTAGGAATATTGACGGAAAGAAATTCAGACATGACCTTTTTCACCTTTCTTTAATCGCGGTAGGAACTGTATTTTAAGTGCGAAGGAGGCCACCCGCAAAGGTGGCCTCCTTCGTTTACTACTTATTGCGCTGGATTAGCTCTTTGGCCAAGCAGCGTCAATTGCCTTAACAACATCAGCAATGGACTTTCCTTCACCGAACCAAGCAGTGAATTCCTTCCATTCTGCACCTGCACCGACAGCTGCTGGCATTAAGTCAGAAGCGTCGAATCCAAAAGTTGACTTTGGATTAGCTAGGTATGTTGCTGCAAGCTTATCTACAGGATCCTTGTAAGCAGCTAGTGGTACACCTGAGTTAGCTGAGATCCAGTGATCTAGCTGAACGCGTGATGTAGCAAATGTTGCTGAAGATAGGTAAGCCTGTACAGCCTGAACCTCTGGACGTGATGAGAAAGCAGCTGTGAATTCGCCGCCACCAACAACAGGAACAGTTACCTTTGAATTTGTAGCTGGTAGGTAGAACGCAAATGCATCACCTGTTGGTGAGATTGTTGCTCCGCCTTCAGCGATGATGTTTCCGTAGAAAGAAGCCTGCTGAAGCATCATGCACTTACCAGCTGGAATTCCCTTACCTGCATCCTGGAATGAAGTAGTTGCGATTCCCTTAACGTTGCCAACCCACTTTGGATTCTGCATCCAAGCTGCAACCTTTTCCATTGCTGCAACGATCTTTGGATCTGAGAACTTAACAGTGTGGTTTACCCAACCGTTGTAAACATCTGATCCGTACTCACGTAGAACCATCTGCTCAACCCAGTCAGTTCCTGGCCAACCAGTTGCTCCACCTGAACCGAGACCACCGCAGAATGCAGTTTGTCCCTTTGCAGCCATCTTGTCTGCAAGAGCTGTCATGTCAGCCCAAGTTGTTGGAACTTCGTAACCGTTTGTCTTGAACTGCTTTGGTGAGTACCAAACAAGTGACTTCATGTTTGATCCAAATGGTGCTGCATAGAACTTACCCTTAACAGTTCCGTATGCCTTCCATGACTTTGACCAATACTTGTCAACGTTTGCAACTACTGCCTTTGGAGCTGGAACAACTTTGCCAGTCTCAACAAGCTTTGCAAGAAGACCTGGCTGTGGGATCCACGCTAGATCTGGAGCATTTCCACCCTTAACGCGAACAGGTAGTAGAGCTTCGAACTGGTTTGATCCTTCGATCTTGATCTTGATACCAGTACATGCTTGGAAATCAGCTGTTGCTGTATTAAGTGTTGTTAACTCTGGTTCTAGAATTGATGTAAAGATTGTTACTGTCTTACCCTTCATCATCTTGTAGCCAGCATATGGATCACAGTTAACTGCAGCAGAAGCTGAAGTTGTTGTAACCAATGAAGCACCGAGAGAAAGAGCTGCTGCGCCAACGAGCGCGACTAAACCTTTTCTTTTCATTTTTATCCTTAGGGGGTCAACGGTCCGGGCCCACTGTGAAACCCGCATCCCGTGGTGGGCTAATTCTTATGACAGGCACGAACCCAAGCAAGGCAAAGCACATGCAAACAGGCTTGTAAGTACAACGATTTGATAACTAACCTCCTTATGCGGGGTGGTTACGTGGGGTAACCTGCCTCGCGTGAACCTCTTTGATGCCCACGCAATCGTCTCTGACCTTGGCCTCATCGGGGTCTTAGCAATCATCTTTGCCGAGACCGGTTTACTTATTGGCTTAGCTTTTCCCGGCGACTCACTTCTTTTCCTCGCTGGCGTTGCAGCCTCTGGTTCAGGGGCTGCAGTTTTAGGTAACGCGCATCTGTCGGCACCGGCGCTATTTATTGGTGCGCCCATTGCAGCGATTGCAGGTGCACAAGTAGGCCACTGGTTTGGACACAGATATGGCAGAAAACTATTTGATCGCCCAGACGGACGAGTCTTTAATCATCAAAGAGTTGTAGCAACTGAAAAGTGGTTACGTAAATATGGAACAGGCAAAGCAATCGTTTTAGCGCGCTTTGTACCATTCATCCGAACGTTGATTAACCCCATGTGTGGTGTTGTGGCAATCCCTGCTAAAAAGTTTTTCTTTTGGAATGTGGCGGGCGGACTCGTGTGGACGCAGCTGGTTTTAAGTCTTGGCTTTGTTTTAGGCGAAAAACTTAAAGGCTCAGTAGATAAATATATTTTGCCGCTAGTAGGTATAATTGTTTTTGTATCACTAATACCAGTGATTGCAGAGTTATTTCGTGAGTGGCAAACTCGCAAGCATCACAAGTAAGTTTTATAAACCTAGATCTGCTAGTTGATAAGCAGCACGGTATTCATAACCAGCCTCTTTAATCTTAGGTTCAGCCCCGCGCTCCACAATGACTGCAACTGCCACAACAATTGCGCCAGCTAACATCTGGGCCTTCAATGCGACGTTGTAATCCATGGGCTTTCTCTGCTTTGCGCACAACAAATGAATCAATCTTTTTGCCTCTACTTGCTGCCACGTGCATCATGGCAGTTGCAACCGGGTCTGCTCCAAGTGTTAAGCCGCCCACTGCTTCATAATCTAAATCTTTTGTCAGCTCCAGCATCACTTCGCCAACAAGGGGTGCAGCTTCATGATCTAGGGTCACACGGCGCAGATCGACGTAGTAATCAGCCTCTTTGCCTGACGACAAAATAACTTTGCCGTGGACAACAGCCTTTTTAACGATCTGATCTTTAAGGGCATCGCGTGAACTCATACAGGCGAGCCTACTATCTGCACCACCATCTTTATACGCGCTACCCTTGAACCCATTATGGCAACTAAGAAGAAGGTAGTGCGGCGCAAGAAGCCCGTTAAAAAAGCCGCTGCCACCAAGCGGGCCCTGAATAAAACTATTGCTTCACTTCGTAAAGAGGCTGCAGTTCTAGAGGCATTTGTTGCAACTTTGAGTATTTCCGAAGAAGTCCCGCTTACTCGCAAAAAAGCGGTGAAGAAAAGAGTTGTTAAAAAGGCTGCCAAGAAGAAGGTAGTAAAGAAAAAGAAATAAACCTTTGAGTTTCATGTGAATTTATCTATAGCTTTCGAGTTTTCTGTGAGTTCATCTATTTTGCTGATTTTGTTCACTTAGCCCATCTATATTATTGGTATGAATCCCAAGCAGCTTGAAATATCGCGGTTGTTTCACCGCTTTGGTTTCGGTCCACGCCCTGGTGAATTTGCCCAGGCGCTAAAAGATGGCGTAAATGTAACGCGCACGAGATTGATAACTGTGCCTGCAACGCAAACAACAATCACTCCTGTTTTAATTCCAGAGATCACTGATTTAGGTAAGCGTCCTCAAGAGAATACTCCTGAGGTTGTTACTTTTGCACTTGCATTGCGTAATCAGTCTCAACAAATGGGTTTGTGGTGGTTAGACATGATGGCTTTGAGTGATCATGGATTAACTGAACGAATGACATGGTTTTGGCATGGACATTGGGCAACTTCGATTCAAAAGCTGAATTATCCACTTCCAATGTTTAATCAAAATAAAACCTTGCGTGCTCAATCCTTGGGTAATTTCAACACCATGGTTAAAGCAATGCTCAATGACGGTGCGTTGCAGTTTTGGCTAGATGGACAAGACAGCACAGCGAAAGCGCCTAATGAGAATTTAGGCCGCGAACTGATGGAGCTATTTGTTTTAGGAGTTAATCGATATAGCGAAGATGACGTCAAAGCAATCTCACGTGCTTTAACTGGATACCAAGTTGATCGCAGCAGCGGCGCAGTAACGATTAACCCCAATCGGAGGGATGTAAGCCCAGTTTCTTTATTAGGTAAAACCGCCTCTTTTACTGGTGATTCATTAAGTGATTTCCTGGTTGCGCGTGATGACTGTGGACAATTTATCTCTGAGCGCCTGTGGTACAGATTTATTTCAAGCACTGAAGATATGCCCGCATCCTTTAGCGCTAAAAGCGCTTTTGCCACACGCGACATCTCTGCAGCGGTAAAGGCGATGGCTGCAGATCCATCCATGCAAGATCCAAAATATGCCCTAGTTAAATCCCCCGTTGAATGGTTTATCTCTGCCTGTAGAGCGTTAGAGCTCACTCCATCAAAATTACAAACCTCTGCTCAATTAACGGGTTACCTAGACAAGCTCGGACAAGTTCCTTTTAACCCACCTAACGTTGGTGGATGGCCAGCAGGCGGTGCGTGGTTGTCATCAGCAACAGCTCAATACCGTTTGGCTTTTGCGGCTTGGTTAATTAAGCAGAGCAATTTAAATGCCTTGAGTCAAATTCCAAGAGAATCACGTGTCCTTAAAAGTGCTGATTGGTTAGGTGTTCCTGAATGGAGTCCACGAACACAATCAGCGCTTCGAACTTCTTTAGATGATCCAGCACAGTTTGCATTACTTGCACTGTGTAGTCCTGAATACATAGTGAGCGCTTAGGAGCCGGTGATGGATACTATTTCACGCAGAAAGTTCTTGAAATTAACAACAGGCGCCGTTGCTGTTGGTGCTGCAGCTAACTTCTTAACACTAGATGAGATTGCAGAAGCTGCAATCAATCGCCCCTTAGCCGCGGGCACACCAATTTTAGTCATGGTTACTTTGTATGGCGGCAATGATGGTTTAAATACTGTTATTCCTTATAAGGATCCGGTTTATTTCTCTTCACGCCCAAGCATTTCCTACAAGGCAGAAACAATGTTGCCACTGGATGCAGAACTTGCGCTCAACCCTTCAATGGGTGGTATTAAATCGCTATGGGATCAAAAGAAAGTAGCGATAATTCGCGGAGTTGGATATCCAAAACCTGATCACTCACATTTTTCTTCTATGGCTAAATGGCAAAGCGCATCACCAGAAAAACACATCAGTAGCGGCTGGCTGGGGCGTTGGTTAGATTCACAACCAGAAGATCCCATGCTTGCAATCTCTTTGGGTTCAGTTCTACCTCCCATGTTGGCCGGTAATAAAATCTCAGGTTCTGCATTGCCTTTAGGGGGATTAGTAATTCCTAAGGGAACATTTGCTGCGCAATGTATCCAGCTTTCAAAGCCTCTACAGTCAGATTCAGCGTTAATGGCAGCGGCGGCAACATCTATGCGCAATCTTTTCTCAGTCTCTACTTCAATCCAACCAGTGTTGAAATCACCCGCACCAGTTGCAGTTGACCTGCCAACCACTAATGGTGGAAATGCCGGAGGCGATAGCAATCTTTCACAGCAGTTAGATGTTGTTGCAAAGCTCATTGCAGCAGGATCTCCAACGAAGGTTTGGTCAGTCTCACTCGGTGGCTTTGATACTCACGCTAATGAAGCAAATGCCCAAGCAGAGTTACTTGGAGTAGTTTCCTCTGGAATTACTCGCTTTATGAGTCAACTTAAATCAACCACTAGATCAAATGATGTGACCGTTGTGGTTTATAGCGAATTTGGACGCAGAGTTAAGGGAAATGCTTCTCAGGGCACAGATCATGGAACATCTGGCCCAATGTTTATTATTGGCGAGAAAGTAAATGGTGGCTTTTATGGCGACCAACCATCACTGACTAAGTTAATTGATGGAGACCTAGCTGTAACAACTGACTTTAGAGATGTTTATGCCACTGTTTTAGAGTCAGTTTTGAAATCTCCTGTTGAACAAACTTTAGGTAAATGGGCGGGTCGAACAAAGTTTATGAAAGCTGTTTAATTACTTATCCTGCTTATAAACAATTACTTCACTGCGAGTGCGTCTTGCAAGTCCCTTAGGGGGATTAGCTTCAACTAATGCATCAACTTCAATACGTAGTTGGGCAACCTCAATTGCCATATTGGCCATTGCTGATTCAAGTTCAATGATGCGCCTAATACCTGCGTGGTTGATTCCTTCACCGACAAGTTTTTGCACTGCGCGCAGCAGCGCAATATCTCGCAGTGAATAACGGCGATTACGTCCCTCTGTGCGAGAAGGTGAAACTAAACCTAACTTGTCATATTGGCGCAAAGTTTGTGGATGTAGTCCAGAAATCTCAGCGGCAACAGAGATGACATAAACAGCGGCATCATCTGCTGGAACTTCGTTCTTTAGGTCATCACTCATTGCTTAGCCTTTGCAGCTAATTCGGCACGAACATCTTCGCCGGCAGTTTCCTCAGCAAATGTTCTTAGCGCTTCTAGCGCTTTGCCATCAACGCGTTGTGGCACTTGAACATCCACGGTTACGAGGAGATCTCCGGTGTGTGAGCCTTTAGTAATTCCACGGCCCTTCACACGAAGCGTGCGACCGTTAGGAGTTCCAGGTGCAATGCGCACAGTTACTTCTTCACCGCTCATCACTGGCACTTTCACATCGGCGCCAAGGGCAGCCTCTGTGAAAGTAATAGGCAATGTGACAAGTAAGTTCTCGGCTTTGCGAGAAAAGATTGGGTGTGGCTTAACGTGCAAAAGGATGAATAAATCACCTGGGCCAGCTTCTCCCGCTGCGCCTTTGCCTTTAACGCGAATCTTTGCGCCATCATTTACGCCTGCAGGAACGCGCGCAGTAATGTTTTGTGCAGCACCTCGATCAGTACTTAGGCGCAAATCTAAATTAGTACCGAATATTGATTCACGGAAAGTAATTGTTGCCTCTGTTTGTAGATCTTGACCTTTGCGCGGACCACGACGACCACCGCCACCAAAAAGGTTTGCAAAGATATCTTGTGGATTTCCTCCACCAAACATGTCTGAGAAATCTCCACCTTGAAAGTTTTGTCCACCGCCTGGCGCACGAAATCCACCACGTTCAAAGAGGGAACGGGCTTCATCGTATTCAGCGCGCTTTTTGGCATCAGAGAGAATTTCATAGGCCTCTGATACTGCTTTGAACTTTTCTTCCTTTGCAGAATCACCGTGATTGGTATCAGGGTGGAGATCTTTTACAAGGCCGCGATACTTACGTTTAATTTCATCGGCGGCGGCCTTCTTATCAACGCCAAGGACCTTATAGAAATCCTTCTCGTAGAGATCTTTGGCTGCCATTGCTAATTACTCTCCTGCTGGATCTGTTACAGAAACACGAGCTGGACGCAAAATGCGCTCTTTGTATTTATATCCAGGCTGCAAAATCTTTGAAGCAGTTGGTACTGCTACATCGGCAGATGTGTCATGCATCAGAGCTTCATGGATTTGCGGATCAAATAC
>JBEGPY010000042.1:0-5778 GCA_041181205.1 Actinomycetota bacterium
CTTCGGGTGACTAAACCAGGCGGTCGCATGGTCGTAGTTGAGTTCAGCCATCCAACCTGGCGCCCATTTCGCACCATCTATACCGAATATTTGATGAAGGCCTTGCCAGCCATCGCCCGCAAGACCTCTTCTAACCCAGATGCCTATATCTATCTAGCCGAATCCATTAGAGCATGGCCTGATCAAAAGGGTTTGGCTGCTGCCATGGAAAAGGCGGGTTGGAGCCAGGTGAGCTGGAAAAACCTGACTGGCGGGGTTGTTGCAGTTCACAGCGGGATAAAGGGCTAGCGGTCATTGGCATTAGCCAATGAACTCTAAGATTTCATCCGTGCCAGCTACATCTAATCCATACGTGCCAATCTTGGTTCTAGGGGCTATCGGCTTTGGTTTTGCGGCATTTTCAATAGTCGCAGGAGCTCTCACAGGACCTAAGCGCTATAACCGCGCAAAGTTAGATGCCTATGAATGTGGAATTGAACCTTCTCCTCAAGCTGCCGAAGGTGGGCGTTTTCCAGTTAAGTATTTCTTAACTGCCATGCTTTTCATTATTTTTGATATTGAAATTGTTTTCCTTTATCCATGGGCAGTCTCATTTGATGCACTTGGACTATTTGGTTTAGTTGAAATGACTGTCTTCATTGGCACCGTCTTTGTTGCATATGCATATGTGTGGCGACGCGGTGGATTGGAATGGGATTAAAAATGGGTCTTGAAGAGAAAATCCCAAGTGGTTTTGTTTTAACTACTGTTGAAAAGCTAGCCGGCTACATGCGCAAGAACTCTTTGTGGCCAGCAACTTTTGGCCTTGCATGCTGTGCTATTGAAATGATGGCTGTGGGTTCAGCAGCTAAATACGATATTTCACGTTTTGGTATGGAAGTTTTCCGTGCATCCCCTCGTCAAGCAGATTTAATGATTGTTGCGGGCCGTGTTTCAAACAAGATGGCACCAGTACTTCGCCAGATTTATGATCAAATGGCAGCGCCAAAGTGGGTAATTGCCATGGGTGCTTGTGCATCTTCAGGCGGAATGTTTAATAACTACGCAATTGTGCAAGGCGTTGATCACGTAGTTCCAGTTGATATCTATCTTCCAGGTTGCCCACCACGTCCTGAAATGTTGTTGGATGCAATTTTGAAACTACATTCAAAGATTTATGATGAAAAACTCGGTTCAAACCGCGCAGACATCATCAAGGAAGTTGAACTTGCTGCAATGAATGCAAAGCCAACTATTGAGATGAAGGGCCTGCTGGCTTAAATGAGTGAACAAGGCATGTTTGGTGCTCCAGGCACGGGCGACACATCTGGCTATGGCGGACTAGTCCGAACAGCTGCTTCCACAGGCTCATCGCAGCGCCCCTTTGGAAGTTATTTTGATGAAGTTGCTGATGATTTAGAGCGCGCATATCCAATGTTTTCAGAGGCAATCGAACGCGTAATTGTTGATCGTGGTGAATTAACGTTGCATGTGAAGCGTGAAAAGCTTGTGGAAGTTTCTAAGATTTTGCGTGATTCATTAAAGTTTGAAATGTGTATGGGAGTCTCTGGAGTTAACTACCCAGCAGATGCAGGCGGCGAACTTCATGCGGTTTATCCATTGCTTTCATTGACAAATAACCGACGCATTCGTCTTGAAGTATCTGTGCCAGATTTAGATCCACATATTCCATCTGTGGTTGAAGTGTGGGCAGGAAACAACTGGCATGAGCGCGAGACTTTTGACATGTTCGGAATTATCTTTGATGGCCACCCAGGCTTAACTCGTATTTTGATGCCAGATGATTGGCAAGGATATCCACAACGTAAAGATTATGCACTCGGTGGAATTCCAGTTGAGTACAAGGGTGCAACAACTCCTCCTCCTAATGAGCGTAGGAGTTACAAATGACAACATTTGATCCATACGCACCATCAAGAGATACAACTGAAGGAACTGTTTATTCAGTAACTGGTGGAGATTGGGATTCACTCGTTCAAGAAATTGGTTCAACTAAGGAAGAGCGCGTTGTTGTGAACATGGGGCCACAGCACCCATCTACTCACGGTGTGCTGCGTTTAGTTCTAGAGCTAGAGGGTGAAACAGTTACTGAAGCTCGCGCTGGAATTGGATACCTACACACAGGTATTGAAAAGAACATGGAGTATCGCAACTGGACCCAGGGCACAACTTTCGTGACCCGTATGGATTACCTAGCCCCACTATTTAATGAAACTGCGTATTGCTTAGCCGTTGAAAAGCTTTTGGGAATTACACACGATGTTCCAGAGCGTGCAACCGTTATTCGCGTCATGATGATGGAGCTCAATCGAATCTCTTCCCACATGGTTGCCCTTGGCACAGGAGCCCTTGAATTAGGTGCTATTTCACCTATGTTCTTTGCCTTCCGTGAGCGCGAAACAGTCCTAGATATCTTTGAAATGATTTCAGGTCTGCGCATGAATATGGCCTATGTGCGCCCAGGTGGAGTTGCCCAAGATCTCCCAGACGGTGCAATTGCCAAGATTCGTGATGCCGTCAAGCTGATGCGCAAGAACTTTAAAGACAACACCACTTTGCTTGTTGGTAATTCAATTTGGATGAAGCGCACACAAGGTATTGGTTATCTAGATCTAGCGGGTTGCACCACTCTTGGCATCACAGGTCCAGTACTTCGCTCAACTGGTTTGCCTTGGGATCTGCGCAAAATGCAGCCATATTGTGGATATGAAGATTACAACTTTGATGTGATCACTGCAGATACTTGTGATGTTTACGGTCGGTTCTTAATCCGTATGAATGAACTAGAACAATCACTTCGCATTGTTGAGCAGGCACTTGATAAGTTGGAAAAACTAGAAGGTGCACCTGTCATGGTTGCCGATAAGAAGATTGCTTGGCCGGCTCAGCTTGCAATGGGCGGCGATGGACTTGGTAACTCTCTCAATCACATCCGCGAAATTATGGGAACATCAATGGAGTCATTGATTCACCACTTCAAGTTAGTTACTGAAGGCTTCCATGTTCCTGCTGGTCAGGTCTATGTAGCAATTGAATCTCCACGCGGTGAACTTGGTGCTCAAGTTGTCTCTGACGGTGGAACTAAGCCTTATCGCATGCACTTTCGCGAACCATCTTTTAATAACTTGCAAGCAACTTCTGCGATGAGTGAAGGTGGCATGGTTGCCGACATCATTGGCGCAGTTGCCTCTATCGATCCAGTTATGGGAGGCGTTGACCGCTAATGGCATTCTCAACTGAAGATCTAGCAATCATGGAAACGATTATTAAGCGTTATCCACGTCCACGTTCTGCAATCATGCCGTTGCTCCACTTTGTTCAATCACGTGCGGGTTATGTGACAAATGAAGGTATCGAAATCATTGCTCAGCAGCTAGAACTTGCAGCAGCTGAAGTCACTGCTGTGTCTACGTTTTATACCCAGTACAAGCCAACTCCAGTGGGCGAATACCACGTGGGTGTTTGCACTAATACTTTGTGCGCCATCATGGGTGGGGATGAAATCATGGACGCCCTCAAAGATCACCTTGGAATTGAAAATGATGGTGTTACATCAGATGGCAAAGTCTCACTTGAGCATATTGAGTGCAACGCTGCATGTGACTATGCACCAGTTGTTATGGCTAACTGGGAGTTCTATGACAACCAGACTGTTCAATCTGCAAAGGATTTAGTTGATTCAATGCGCACTGGAAATCCAAAGCCACCAACGCGTGGTCCAAATACTTTGGTCACATGGAAGCAAGCCTCTGAAGTTCTTGCAGGATTAAATGATGGAAGAGCACATGAAGGTGTTCAAGCTGGTGGACCAACACTTCTTGGTTTGAAAATTGCAAAAGGAGAAGTTAAGTAAATGACTAAGTTAACGCCAGTTCTTTCTGCGCATTGGGATGAAAAAGATTCATTCACAATTGAAGGCTATAAGCGCCATGGCGGTTACACCGCTAGTGCAAAGGCACTTGCCATGGATCCCGATGCAATTATTCAACTTGTAAAAGACTCTGGACTTCGTGGTCGCGGTGGAGCAGGTTTCCCAACCGGTATGAAGTGGGGATTTATTCCACAGGGCGATAACAGAGAGCACTACTTAGTTGTCAACGCTGATGAATCAGAGCCTGGAACATGCAAAGACACACCGTTGCTGATGGCAAACCCACACGTTCTCATTGAAGGTTGCATCATTGCTTGTCACGCAATCCGTGCAAAGCATGCATTTATCTATATTCGAGGCGAAGTAACACATGTTGTTCGCCGAGTGAATCAAGCAATCGAAGATGCGTATAAAGCAGGTCTATTAGGTAATGGAATTGATGTTGTTCTACATATTGGCGCGGGTGCATATATCTGCGGTGAAGAAACAGCACTCCTTGATTCACTTGAAGGCTTCCGCGGACAACCACGTTTGCGCCCACCATTTCCAGCTATTGCAGGCCTTTATGCCCGCCCAACAGTTGTTAATAACGTTGAATCAATCGCATCAGTACCAGCAATTATTGCTAATGGCGCCGAGTGGTATCAGAGCATGGGAACTGAGAAGAGCAAAGGCGCAACGCTTTATTCTCTATCAGGTCATGTGAATAACCCAGGACAGTTTGAAGCACCACTTGGAATTACTCTTCGCGAAATTCTTGAACTCTCAGGTGGTATTCGTACCGGTCACACTTTGAAGTTCTGGACACCTGGTGGATCTTCAACTCCACTGTTCACAGCAGAGCATCTAGATGTTCCATTGGATTACGAAGGTGTTGCAGCTGCAGGTTCAATGCTTGGAACTAAAGCTCTGCAAATCTTTGATGAAACAACATGTGTTGTTCGTGCAGTACTGCGCTGGACTGAGTTCTATAAGCATGAGTCATGCGGTAAGTGCACGCCATGTCGTGAAGGTACATGGTGGTTAGTACAACTTCTTCGCGATCTTGAAGCAGGTAAAGGAACTGAAGCAGATCTTGCTAAATTGCTTGATCTTTGCGACAACATCATGGGACGTTCGTTCTGTGCTCTAGGTGATGGCGCAACAAGTCCAATCACTTCATCCATTGAGTATTTCCGCGATGAATACATCGCACACATCACTCACGGTGGATGTCCATTTGATCCAGTCGCATCAACTCTTTTCGCAGGGGCAGGTGCATAAATGACTACTGAAGTTGTAGACATGATCACTGTCGTTGTTGATGGATTTGAAGTTAGCGTTCCAAAGGGAACGCTTGTAATTCGCGCGGCAGAAAAACTTGGAATTCAGATTCCACGCTTTTGTGACCACCCACTTCTAGATCCAGTCGGTGCATGTCGCCAATGTTTAGTAGATATTGAAATTAATGGCCGTGCTTTTCCAAAGCCACAGGCTTCATGCACGATTCCAGTTGAGCCAGGAATGATTGTTAAGACTCAACTCACTTCACCCGTTGCTGAAAAAGCACAACGTGGTGTGATGGAGCTATTACTTATTAATCACCCACTTGATTGCCCAGTGTGTGACAAGGGTGGCGAGTGCCCATTGCAAAACCAAGCAATGAGCAATGGCCAGGGCGAAACACGTTTTGAAGGCGTCAAGCGCACATTCCAAAAGCCAATCAATATCTCTTCTCAAGTACTACTTGATCGCGAGCGTTGTGTTCTCTGTGCTCGCTGCACACGATTCTCTGAGCAGATTGCATCTGATCCATTTATTACTTTGAATGAGCGTGGAGCTCTGCAACAAGTAGGTATTTATGAGAATAAACCTTTTGAATCTTATTTCTCAGGTAACACAGTTCAAATCTGTCCGGTGGGAGCACT
>JBEGPY010000043.1:0-5685 GCA_041181205.1 Actinomycetota bacterium
GGGCCAATACGCCAGGTGAGTTCTCTACTAAAACTTCGAGTGTGTGTTGGGCCATTTTTATAGCTCCTGTGAATCCCAGTCAGGCGCAGTTTCGCGCGCAACCATAATGTCATCATTTGATGTTCCGGCAGCAACCATTGGCCACACCATTGCATCGCGATGAACACGAAAATCAATAACAACGGGTTGATCATTAATTCCCATTGCCTTTTCGATAGTTGCGTCAACATCTTCTTCACGTTCGCAACTCAAACCTACGCAGCCCATAGCTTCTGCGAGCATGGGGAAGTTTGGAACACGTTTTGATTCAAGGTTTGTATTTGAATATCGACCTTCGTAAAACAGAGTCTGCCACTGGCGAACCATGCCAAGAGATTCATTATTAATGATTGCAACCTTGATTGGAATATTGTTGAGCGCACATGTCACAAGCTCTTGATTAGTCATCTGGAAACAACCATCGCCATCGATTGCCCACACAGTTGTATCTGGTGCTCCAACTTTTGCTCCCATTGCAGCAGGAACCGCGTAACCCATTGTTCCAAGACCACCTGAGTTAAGCCATGTGCGCGGGTTTTCATATGAAACAAATTGAGAAGCCCACATCTGATGCTGGCCAACACCTGCAGCAAAAATTGCCTCTGGACCTGAGATTTTTCCAAGTCTTTCAATTACATACTGTGGAGACAATGTCCCATCATTTGGTTTGTCATAACCGAGTGGATAAGCAGCTTGAAGTGAATTCATCTGGTTCAACCATGGAGTTAAATCTGGCTGATTCTTTGCAAGAGCTGATTTGAGTGCTGGAATCAGCGCAGAGATGGTGTTTTTAAGATCACCCAACACGGCAACATCTGCAAAGCGGTTCTTACCAATTTCAGCAGGATCAATGTCTGCGTGAATAACCTTGGCATTAACTGCAAAAGTTGAAAGTTTGCCTGTAACACGATCATCAAAGCGCGCACCTAAAGTAATGAGAAGATCTGCTTTTTGTAGCGCTGTAACTGCAGCAACTGTTCCATGCATACCAGGCATTCCAAGATGCAATGGATGGCTATCAGGGAATGCACCACGGGCCATAAGAGTTGTTACAACCGGTGCTCCGAGTAGCTGTGCCAGTTCTAGTAGTTCGCGTGATGCATCTGCTTTAATTACCCCGCCACCCACATAAAAGACTGGCTTACTAGATTGCGTAATCAATTCAGCTGCATCCAAGATGGACTGATTATCTGGGATTGACTTGGGTTTATATCCAGCCAAGTTAACAGAAGTTGGATACTTAAAATCTGTCATGGCTTGTAGTGCGTCTTTTGCGATATCAACAAGAACTGGGCCAGGACGGCCTGTGCTGGCGATATGGAATGCTTCAGCAATCGCGCGAGGGATATCGGCTGGATTAGTAATCAGATAATTGTGCTTAGCAAATGGCATTGTGATGCCACGGATATCGGCTTCTTGGAAAGCGTCTGTTCCAATTGCAACTGAAGGTACTTGGCCCGTGATTGCAACAACTGGAACTGAATCCATTGCAGCATCGGCCAACGGTGTTACAAGATTTGTTGCACCAGGACCTGATGTAGCAATACACACACCAACGCGGCCAGTTACTTGGGCATAGCCTGTTGCAGCATGTCCTGCACCTTGCTCATGGCGAACTAGAATGTGGCGGATAGAGCTAGAGAAAATTGGATCATAGGCTGGAAGAATTGCGCCGCCCGGGATTCCGAACATGACATCAACGCCGGCAGCTTCAAGGGATGCCACAAGTGAACTCGCCCCATTCATCTGACTCATTGCTCTTCTCCCTTCTTACCCTTTCAATTTGGTGATTAAACGAAAAAACCCTCAGATAACTGAGGGCGGCGCATGATCATTGTTCGATCACGCGCTGCTAAATCACCACCACAAATGTTGTGCTCATGGGGATATTCTCCAATGAATTACGCATAAGAGTCAAGGCATGAGATGCACATCTCACAATTTGAGCCAGCATTACTCGCAGACCGCTCCTTTGGATGCAGATCCCACCAGCTTTGAATACTTAGCCAATACCCCGCGGGAGTATTTGTGACCCAATGGCTTCCAGCCGACTTTTCTGGCCTCAAGCTCTTTGGGGTCCACAAGTAAATCCAATGTGCGATGAGTGATGTCGATTCGAACTAAATCCCCATCTTTAATAAATGCAATCGCTCCCCCATCAACGGCTTCTGGTGCGACGTGACCAACACACAATCCAGTTGATCCACCAGAGAAACGTCCATCAGTTAAAAGCAGAGTTGATTTACCAAGACCTGCACCTTTTATTGCACCAGTAATCATTAACATCTCGCGCATGCCAGGACCACCTTTAGGGCCCTCATAGCGAATTACAACTACATCACCGGCTTGAATTATTCCGTTTTCAAGTGCATCCATTGCAGCTTGCTCACGTTCGAAAACTCGAGCTGGTCCTTCAAATGATTCAATTCCAATACCTGCTGTTTTACAAACAGCACCATCGGTGGCAAGTGAGCCACCCAAAATAGTAATTCCAATATCTGTTGAGATTGGTGAAGAAACTGCGCGCAAGATCTGCCCATCTGGATCTGGTGGTGCAATATCTTTCAAGTTTTCAGCCATTGTTTTGCCTGTGACAGTTAAAACTTCTCCATGGAGCAGACCTGCATCAAGTAATCCCTTTAGTACAACTGGAATTCCACCTACTTTATCCACATCGCTCATTACAAACCTACCGAATGGCTTGAGATCTCCCAGGAGTGGAACCTTTGAGCCAATGCGATGGAAATCATTGAGTTCAAGATCTACTTCAGCTTCATAAGCAATAGCTAGCAAGTGCAGAACAGCGTTAGTAGAACCACCCAATGCCATCAAAATTGTAATCGCGTTTTCAAATGCCTGTTTCGTCAAAATATCACGAGTAGTAATTCCTTGGCGGATAAGTTCAACCACGGCAGCACCTGATGCAATTGCATAAGTATCGCGGCGGCGATCAACTGCAGGAGGTGCTGCTGAGCCAGGAAGTGAAAGCCCAATAGCTTCACCAATACTTGCCATGGTGTTTGCTGTGTACATACCTCCACAAGCACCTTCGCCAGGACAGATTGCACGTTCAATTTGATCCACCCGCTCTTGGGTAATTAATCCACGAGCACACGCTCCAACGGCCTCAAAGGCATCGATGATTGTTACATCTTTTCCATCAACTTGGCCTGGCAATGTAGAGCCTGCATAAACAAAAACGCTTGCAACATCGATGCGAGCTGCTGCCATCATCATTCCTGGAAGAGATTTATCGCAACCAGCAAAAGTAACCATTCCATCTAATCGCTCTGCTTGCATAACAGCTTCAACCGAGTCTGCAATAACTTCACGTGAAACTAAAGAAAAGTGCATTCCTTCATGGCCCATTGAAATTCCATCAGAGACAGAGATGGTTCCAAATTGCATAGGAAATCCGCCTGCATCTAGGACGCCTTGCTTTGAAGCTTTAGCTAGACGATCTAAAGATAAATTACATGGAGTAATTTCATTCCAAGAAGAAGCAATACCAATTTGTGGTTTAACCCAGTCTTCATCACCCATTCCAACTGCACGTAACATTCCACGTGCAGGGGCGCGCTCTAATCCATCAGTTACTACTCCCGAGCGCGGCTTCATGTTTGGCATGTGCTTAGTCTAGCCTTCTGATTGTCCAAGATGAGCTAATAAAAGCGCACGAACTTTAGCTGCATCGGCTTGGCCCTTTGTATCTTTCATAACCATTCCAATCAAAGCACCAGCAGCTGGTAAGTGACCGTCTCGCACCTTTTGCGCAGTCTCTGGTTGTCCAGCACATGCCCGCTCGATTGCAGCCATCAAAGCTGAATCATCATTCACAACCTTAATTCCGCGAGAAGCAATAACTGCCGCAGGTTTTCCTTCGCCAGCAATAACGCCTTCAACAACTTGTCGAGCTAACTTATCTGTTAGATCTCCAGCATTAACTAGGGCAACAATCTCAGCTACATCTGATGCTGAAATAGGCAAATCTTTAATCGCTACATCCTTTTCATTAGCGATTCGAGAAATCTCACCTAACCACCAACCACGTGCTTTAGTTGGGTCTGCGCCCAGTGCAACAGTTGCTTCAACAACATCGAGCACGTCGGCATTGATCATCGCTGACATTTCCTTATCTGGAACTGCCCACTTTTCCTGCAAACGCTTGCGGTGGATGGATGGTCGCTCGGGCAAAGTCGCGCGTAGTTGCTCAATCCAAGCTGCATCTGGAGCAACTGGAACTAAATCTGGTTCTGGGAAATAACGGTAATCCTCTGCCTGTTCTTTCGAGCGGCCAGAGCGAGTTAAGCCTGTGTCTTCTTGGAAGTGACGAGTTTCTTGTACGACTCGCTCGCCATTATTTAAACGCTGCGCATGGCGAATCATTTCACCGCGAATTGCCCGCTCAACAGAGCGAAGAGAGTTAACATTTTTAGTCTCAGAGCGTGTTCCAAGAACATCAGAACCAATGAGGCGCAATGAAACGTTGGCATCACAGCGAAGAGATCCCTGCTCCATCTTCACATCACTGACACCAAGTGAGCGCAAGATGTCACGCAGCTCTGCGACATATGCCTTTGCGACCTCAGGGGCATATTTGCCTGTACCAGGAACAATCTTGGTAACAATTTCAACTAATGGGATTCCTGCACGGTTGTAATCAAGAAGTGAATACTCCGCTCCGTGAATACGACCAGTTGCACCACCCACGTGTAAAGACTTTCCAGTGTCTTCTTCCATGTGAACGCGCTCAACTTCAATACGGAAAACCTTTGGACCCTCATCTGTTTCAATTTCAACATCAACATAGCCATTCACGCAGATTGGCTCGTCATACTGTGAAATTTGGAAGTTCTTTGGCATATCTGGATAGAAATAGTTCTTACGAGCAAAGCGGCTAAATGGTGCAATAGAGCAGTTCAGGGCAAGTCCTATTTTGATTGTTGACTCAATCGCTTTCTCATTAACAGTTGGCAGGGCACCTGGCAGAGCTAAACAAACTGGGCAGGTTTGTGTATTTGGTTCTGCGCCGAAAATAGTAGAACAGCCACAAAACATCTTTGATTTTGTATTGAGTTCAACGTGAACTTCGAGGCCCAGAACTGGCTCGTACTTTGCTACAACTTCATCGTATGTCAGGCTCATTTGCTACCTGCTAGCGCTGGAATTGTTGAAAGCAATGGTGCGCCCCACTGTGAAAGTAGAGCTGCTTCAAGGGCTGCGCCTACTGAATACATGCGATCATCTTTCATCACCGGTGACATGATTTGGAAACCAACTGGTAAGCCATCTTCTTCTGCAACACCTGAAGGCAATGACATTCCACCGATACCTGCCATGTTTACAGGAATAGTTGCAATATCATTTAGGTACATGGCTAGAGGATCATTAGCCTTTTCACCGATTTTAAAAGCTGTGGTGGGACATGTTGGTGAAACTAGAACATCAGCTTTTTCAAATGCTTTGTTGAAATCTTGAGTGATAAGTGTGCGAACTTTCTGCGCACTTCCGTAATAAGCATCGTAGTAGCCAGATGAAAGAGCATACGTTCCAAGGATGATGCGGCGCTTTACTTCGCGGCCAAAGCCAACTTCGCGAGTTAAATTCATGACTGACTCAGCAGATGCTCCGTCGTTATCGCCCACG
>JBEGPY010000044.1:0-7355 GCA_041181205.1 Actinomycetota bacterium
ACTGCAACTGGACGCAAGATAATGCGTGTGCGAACTTCAAGGGCTGCTGCAGCAGCACGATCTTTTTGAATCAAGCGAGCCATTGCATAGGTCAATTCCTGTAGACCTGCACGTGATGCTGCAGAAACTTGATAGACCTCGTAACCACGCTCGCGCAATTCGTCTTCAACCATATCTGCCATAGCTTTACCATCAGGAATATCTGTTTTATTGAGCGCGATCATTCGCACTCTATCTTCTAGACCACCATAAATCGCTAATTCGTTTTCAATAATTTCAAGATCTTGAACTGGATTACGATCTGTTTCCAGAGTTCCACAGTCCAAAACATGCACGAGTGCAACGCAGCGCTCCACATGGCGTAGGAATTCAAGCCCTAAACCTTTTCCTTGGCTTGCCCCTGGAATTAATCCTGGAACATCGGCAACGGTAAATCGTGTTTCACCTGCTTGAACAACTCCTAAATTTGGCGCAAGAGTAGTGAATGGATAATCAGCAATCTTTGGACGGGCTGCAGAAATAGCTGCAATAAGTGATGATTTTCCGGCACTTGGATAACCAACGAGCGCGATGTCTGCAACTGATTTAAGTTCAAGGAAAAGTGTGCGCTCTTCACCCGGTTCACCTAGTAAAGCAAAACCTGGTGCACGTCGCTTTGATGAAGACAAAGCCATATTTCCAAGGCCACCAAAACCAGCTTGGGCTGCAATAAAAGTAGTTCCAGTTCCAACAAGATCGGCAATCTGTTCACCCTCGGCATCAAAAATAACTGTGCCATTTGGAACGCCGAGGATTAAATCTTCACCTTGGTGACCATCTTTGCGATCGCCATAACCTTGATGACCTGAGGTTGCTTTGCGGTGTGGTGAATGATGAAAGTCGAGCAGGGTTGTAACACTTGGATCAACAACCAGAATTACATCGCCACCGCGTCCACCATTACCGCCATCTGGTCCACCCAGTGGCTTAAATTTTTCGCGCTTAACTGAAACGCAGCCATCTCCACCTTTTCCGGCAGATGCGTAGAGAGTCACACGATCAACAAATGTTGTCATGTCATTAACTCCCTTCACTGCAGAAAATAAAAAAGCGAGCCGTGTGATTACGGCTCGCCCTTTTTAGAGAAACCTTTTATAGAGCTACCGGAACCACAACATTCACTACGCGACGTCCGCGAGCGCGACCGTATTCAACTGCACCAGCTGCTAATGCAAACAGTGTGTCGTCCTTACCGCGTCCAACGTTCTTACCTGGGTGAAAATGTGTTCCGCGCTGGCGAACTAGGATTTCGCCTGCATTTACTTCTTGTCCGCCAAAGCGCTTAATACCGAGGTACTGCGCATTTGAATCGCGACCGTTTCGTGTCGAGGAGACACCCTTCTTACTTGCCATTTATTTATCCTTTACTTCGCGCCGTTGATGGCGGTAATTTTTACGAGAGTCTGCTTAGCGCGGAATCCCTGACGACGACGGTGACCTGTCTTGTTCTTGTAACGCAAAATATCGATCTTTGGTCCCTTAGTCTCTTCAAGAACTTCGCCTGTAACCTTAACGCCAGAGAGAAGCTTTGGATCTGAAGTAACAGATGCACCATCTACTACGAGCACTGCAGGAAATGAAACAGTTGCGCCAACAGCAGCATCGATACGATCGACGGTGACTGTGTCTCCAACTGCCACTTTTTCCTGATGGCCGCCAGCTTTAACGATTGCGTACACGTGTAACTCCAGTTCATTTTTAGCCCATGGCAGGAACTTTAGCCCATGGCAGGAACGAATGGTTCCTTCGGGCAGACGCTAAGGGTACGCAGCCTCTCGGCCAGGGTCAAATTGCGATTTCTAGGCCTTGCGGGCGATACGGGCCAATGCCTTTTCTAGTGCATAGACCGGATCACTAGCCGCGCCTTTGACTTGGGCATCGGCCAGGGCGATAGCCCCAACGGCATCGGCAATCTGAGCTGGTGTCCATCTATTTAACTGTCTGCGGGCCTTATCAATTTGCCATGGCGCCATACCTAACTGCCCAGCTAGTTCAAAAGATTTCACGCCACGATTTGCACCTGAAACTTTGGCAAGTGAGCGAAGAGATGAAGCAATAGCACTTGTAATCATTACTGGATCAGTTCCAGTTTCTAGTGCGCTGCGAAGAGCGATGAGTGCTGCCGGCAAATTGCCATCCAAAGTTGCATCAGCAACATCAAACCCAGTTGTTTCAACTCTTCCTTGGTGAAACTTATCAATCATTACTTCATCGATTGTTCCGGCTGGGGCATCAGCTGCAATCTGCCCCACTGCTGATTGAAGTTCCCGCAAGTCATTTCCAAGCGCACCTACTAAAGCTGAGATTGCTCCTGGGGTTGCCTTGCGTTGTAAATCAAGAAAAAGGTTTCGAACAAACTCTTCTTTTTCGCCTTCTTTCTTGATGGGCTCACAGGCAATTATCTCCGGCTTAAGCTTTTTAATCGCATCTAATAGCGCTTTACCTTTCACACCACCTTTATGAACAAAGATCACTGTCGTTGAAGGATCTGGGGAATCTAAGTATCGAGTGATTTCATCTTTAGATTCTTCTGGCAAGTCTTGTAGATCTCGGATGATTAACCCACGGCGCTCTGAAAACAATGATGGGGCAAGTGAGTCTGCAATATCGCCAACAATGACATCTGCTGCAAAGAGATTGGTAATTTCACATTTCTCTTCATTTAGTTGGGCCGTGAGCTTGCTTAACGCTCTATCTGCAAGGGCGGCCTCTGATCCCAGAATGAGGTAGAAGGAATTCATAAGCGCATCTACCCCCATCTAATGAGATTAAACCGACCTTTAGCTCTACGCACTGTGAATTGATGATTTCGCACTTGAACTGCAATCGCACCATCTATATCTGTACGTACAACCTCTGAGCCGAGTCTAGCCAGCGCCTCCAGAGTTTGCACCGCTGGGTGACCATAAGTATTGCCTGCCCCCACCGAAATTATTGAAATACGTGGGTGCAAAGCGGCCATGAAAGCTAGATCCTGGTATCTAGAACCGTGATGAGAGACTTTATATATATCAACGGGGTCAACATCCTTAACTAGAATCTCCTGAACTGGTGGCTCTATATCCCCACCTGCAAAGATTGAAAATGCATCACCTGTAATCAATGTGGCAATGCTGGAGTTATTTACTTGAGAACCATCACCTGGCATTTCTGCAAAACTAGTTGCGCTCAAAGTGGGCCAAAGAACTTTAATTGTCAGTGGCCCTAACGTGGAACTCATTCCCCGCACCGCCTTAATCATCTCAACGCCTTTTAAAGCCGATTGAGCCATAGCACTTTCAACTAATGGCGCTGAGTTAACACTGACCCAGACTTGTCTAACTGTGCGATTCTTTAATGCTCCCGGTAATCCTGCAACGTGATCTGCATGAAAGTGAGAAAGAATGAGAAGCGGAATCTCATTTATCCCGAGTGCTTTTAAACAACGATCTTCAGCAACTGAATCAGGTCCAACATCTATGACTAAGCCCCGGTGATTACCTAAATTAACCACCATCGAATCGCCTTGACCGATATCGCAGTTTGCCACCTGCCAATCCCCTCCTGGCCAACGTTGCAGCCATGTAATGGAGATGAGAACTACCAAGGTAAAGATAAGGATCTGTTTGAACCATTTCTTTAGTAACCAAGAGATAAGGCTGAAACTGGCAACTATAAGGAATCCAATTTTTCCAGTTCGCAAAGTTAAAACTGGAAAGCTAGATGCCCAGTGCGCAATCAGTGCAATTGCCCCTGCTGGAAATCTGATGAACCAGATCAATACTGTGGAAAGCAGAGGCGCAATAGGTGAAAATAGCGCTGCAATAAAGCCCACAATCGTGATGGGTGCAACAAAGGGGGCTGCCAATAAATTTGCAATAACGCTCATGGGAGCTAGATATCCAGAGAGTGCAACGATGATGGGTGAGCAGAAAACTATTGCCGCTATCGGTGGCGCTAAGGCTTGCGCTAGTTTGCCTGGCATATGTGCTGAAAGCTTTTCAATGAGCACAGGTGCGAAAAGTAGAAGGCCAGCAGTTGCTAATACTGAGAGCGCAAAACCTGCATCGCGCGCCTGCCATGGATCAACTATGACAACTGCAGCCATCGCAAAACCAAGTGCAGGCAGTGAATCTCGGCCCCGCTTGGTGCCCTGTGCAACAAGTAGAACTGCAGCCATCGCTGCAGCTCGCAGTACTGATGGGGATGGTCGCACAAGTGCGATAAATGCGATGAGAGATATAGCCGTTGCCGTCAAGCGGAATTTCATTCTTGCGAATAGAAACTGCATCATCCATAAGACAAAAGCAGAAACAAGTGCGAAGTTGGCACCGCTGACTGCAACTAAGTGAGTTAATCCAGAGCGCTTCATAGAGTTCTTAAAATCAGCACTTTGTTTTGAAGTATCCCCTAGCACCATTCCAGGTATGAGTGCCCCAGCATCTCCATCACCGGATAGTGATCGAAGGCCTAAACGAATTGCACCTAATGCACTAGCCCAATGTGAGGGCTGTGTTTGAATTTCGATGTCATCTTTTATTACAACGAGTGCGGCTACCCGCGCTTCTTTGCTGGCAACTATTCGGCCCTGGGCACTAAATCTTTGCCCAGGCAAAAGTTTTCTCACGCTTTGATTTGATGTCATCACGCGTATGGGAACTCGCAGCTTGTAGTGAATTGAACTGTTATTGACCAAAACTGCGCGCGCAATAAATGAGTAGTTACCAGTACTGGTTTTACTGGGATCTGTAACAACTTCTGCTGTAACCGTTGCGCTTTGCATAAAAAATCTAGCGATATGGCTATGAGCCAGAGAAGCTTGGCGAACAGACATCACGGTGGAACCTAGAAGAAGTGCACAGATGATCACACTAAATCTAGCTTTTCGACTGATAAGGGAAACTGCACCCACAGCCAATGCAACAATTGAGATTCGCCATGGCGCGGTTGCACTTTGAAACAACGCGCCAGCCCAGATTGCACCGCCCAGGGCAATGGCCCTGTAATCAGTTAAACGCGGATTTTGCTTTTGATTTGCGCGAATTTTGCCGCACCGATTCCACTGACCTTTTGGAGATCTTCAACTGTTATAAAAGGTCCATGTGTTTTTCTATAGTCAATTATTCGGGCTGCAATGACTGGTCCAATTCCATCGAGTGAATCAAAATCACTCACAGTTGCACGATTGATATTAATTGGACCGCTGCGCTTTGACGAACTGACTCGAACACCTTTGCTATTTGTAACTGCGGCGTCCACATAGATCTGTTCACCATCAGCTAAAACTCTAGCCAAATTTATACTGCTCAAATCCGCACCAGGTGCTGAACCTCCAGCTGCTTTGATTGCATCGATTACGCGAGAGCTAGCGGTGAGTGTGTAAACACCTGGTGTATTAACTGCGCCTGTGACATCTACAAATATCTGTGGGGCTTGCACTTGCTCAACTACCACAGGAGGTGGTGTTATTTCATCAGTATTTCCCCTAATGACGATAAATACAGAGATAACAACGACGATTGCTGACATTGCAAGTAGCGCACGTTTTTGAATAGGTGTGAAATTGAGATCAAACCACCAGGTAGTTAGCTTTTCAAAGATCTGTGAGAAATAGTCCATGCCTTAATAGTTCAGGGCATTGAAAAGCCAGTCTTAGAGCAGGTTAAAGGGTGTGGATAATTACTTCTTAAGCCAGTAGTCGTTGATGTACTTCTCGCCCTCATCACAGAAGAAAGTAACGACGTTCTCAACACCGTACTGCTCCTTCAATCTCTTTGCTGCAATCAAGTGTGCTCCTGAAGATGGGCCTACGAAAATTCCATGAACTCTGGCTATGCGGCGCATCTCGGCAATCGAATCCTCAGAGCCCACATGCACAACGCCATCTAGTTCATCGTGGTGGCGAGTAACAATGCCTGGAATGAAGCCATCAGCAATTCCTTCAATTAAATGCTTTGAGACTTCTCCACACAAAATCGTGCAGGATTCAGATGGCTCTAGAGCAATTACTTTGCAGTTGGGGTTCACAGCTTTGAAGGCTTGCCCCACACCAATTACTGTTCCGCCTGTTCCAACTCCACTAATTACTAAATCTGGCAGTACTGGCATTTGTTGCAAAATCTCTTGACCGAGCCATTGTCGGTTCTCTTCCACGTTCCAGTCATTATCAAATTGTTGTGGTGCAAAAAATCCTGGCATTGCTCCGCGGCGACGTGCTTCTTCTAGGGCATCGTTAACGTGGAAATCTCCCATGGTGTGAACTTCCGCGCCAAATGCTTCAGAGATAGCTGTGCGCTCTGGACTCATTCCATCTGGCATGATTACTAACATTTTGTAACCCTTAACCGCTGCAACCATACTCATTGCATTTCCAGTATTACCACTACTTGCTTCAACGATTGTGTCGCCGGGCTTCAACAAACCTTCTGCTTCTGCACGTTCAATCATGTATTTTGCAATGCGCGCTTTAATGGAACCAGATGGGTTCATGTACTCCATCTTGACCCAAATTCCTTCAATGTTTATTAAAGGCGTATTACCGATGGCATCTAGAATTGTCTTCATTGACAGGGCCTTTCATATTGTGGAACTACTCGCGCGACTGTTAAGCAACGATATTAACTAGTTTTGGCGCGCGCGCAATGACCTTTTTCGGTGCGTTTGTGCCCAGTTCGGCAACAATCGTTGGGTGTGCAAGGGCTAATGCCTCAAGTTCTGCATCAGTAATCGATGGTGATACTTCAATGCGCTCTTTAATCTTGCCGTTGATCTGAATAATAGCTTCCACGGAATCTGCCACAAGAAGTTTTGGATCCACCGCTGGCCAGCCGGCAAGTGCCACAGCAGGCTTATGTCCTAAACGCTCCCACATCTCTTCTGATGTAAATGGTGCAACGAGTGAAACCATGATTGCAATTGCTTCAACGGCTTCGCGCACTGCAGGATCTTCCGGCCCACAACCAGAATCAATCGCCTTACGCGTTGCATTTACTAGCTCCATTACACGGGCAACTGCAACATTGAATCGAAATGACTCAACGGCAAATCCTGCATCATTTAATGCCTTATGTGTTGCTTTACGAAGTGAGACATCTCCCTTAGAAAAATCTGCTCCTGGGGCACTTGTTACATCTCCAGATAAGCGCCAAGCACGCGTTAAGAATTTAACTGACCCTGATGGAGAAACATCAGACCAATCAACATCATCTTCTGGCGGACCAGCAAAAACCAGGGATAAACGGATTGCATCAACACCGTGCTTCTCAAGTTCATCAGAGAGTGCCACAAGGTTGCCGCGACTCTTAGACATCGCAGAGCCATCCATCACAACCATGCCT
>JBEGPY010000045.1:0-5646 GCA_041181205.1 Actinomycetota bacterium
ATTACTGGATCTAATCCAAAAGCTAAACGAATTGAGTTTAGAGTTCCAGATCCTGCATGTAATCCATATCTGGCATTTGCTGCCATGATGATGGCCGGTATTGACGGTGTGAAGAACAGAATCGAACCGCCAAAACCAGTTGATAAGGATCTATATGAACTGCCACCAGAGGAAGCAAAAACTGTGCCACAAGTTCCAGGTTCTTTGGATGCAGTATTAGATGCATTAGAAAAAGACAAGGACTACTTAACAGCAGGTGGTGTATTTACTCCGGATCTAATCGATACCTGGATTGAATACAAGAGAACTAAGGAAATTGACCCAATTCGTTTGCGTCCAACTCCTTACGAATACCAGCTGTATTACGACATCTAAAAACACTTCCAACAATGCCCGTGCCAATTGGTACGGGCATTGTTGTATCCCGACATAGTAGATTTACGCCATGTTCCTAGATGCCCTAATCGCCATCTTCTTCTTTTTAGTTGGCCTAGAGATTAAAAATGGCATCAAGGATTTCAAGACAGCGCTTGTTCCAATAGTTGCAGCTTTGGGCGGCATGATTGTGCCGGCCAGCATCTATCTACTTATTAACCCGGGCTCTCATGTCTGGGCAGCTTCAATGCCAACAGATATCGCACTTGCACTAGGCGTTCTCACCTTGTTGGGTAAGCGAGTCAATCCACATGTGCGCTTATTTCTCTTAACCCTAGCCATCGCTGACGATCTCTTTTCTCTCATCGTCCTAGCAATCTTCTACGGAGATGATCTAGAGCCAATAAAGGCTTTATCAACACTGGGCGCTGCCGCAATCGGATTCATTCTTCCGCTGCGCTCTCATCTGCTCCACAAGATCATTAAATCTCTTACCCCCGTATCAACTTTTTTCATTGTGCCTGTCATTGTGATTGTGAATATTCCATTAGATATCAATATCAGCGCCTTCACATCACAGACAACGATCGCCATCATCATCGCCAGATCCGTGGGCAAGATAATTGGAATCACCTTATTTGCTTGGTTGGTGTTGCGATCTGGTGGTCATGCAAAGATTGGAATCAAAGAGATAGCAGGTGTGGCAACGCTGGCTGGGATGGGACTCACTGTCGCCTTAGTTATCGCAGATATCGCGGCCCGCTCTGAAGCTGAGTTAGATCAAGTCAGGTTAGGACTCTTTGTTTCGGCAATGCTTTCAGGCTTAGCCGGATATATCTGGCTTAGAAGGACTCCTGCGCAACTATAGTTTTTCTCGAAAAGAGAATGTGTCCTGTAAAACCAATAAACAAGGCTGCAATAACTCCTACGTTGGCATATGCCCAAGCTCCATCTTTGCCACCAATTAGGAACAGTAAATAGCCCTGCCACGATAGCCATGAAGCAAAAGTATTAGTGACTAGTCCCCAACCAACAATTGAACCTACTGTCATTAAGAGCAGTGATGTCTTATTCCACGCACCATATCGGCCCGCTGGGTTATACAAATCTGTCTCTGAGTATGGTTTCTTTCGCATAATCACATCAGCAACAAAGATTGCCGACCACACTGCAACTGGAACACCCAAGGTAATGAGAAAACCTTGAAACGGTGCGAAGAAATTATCAGCAAACCACACGATATAAATGGTTCCTACCAACATGATCACCGCATCAATGGATGCTGCAATATGGCGCTTTACTGGCACACCCAATGAAACAAGGGTTAATCCTGAAGAATAGAGATCAAGGATTGCTCCTCCAACTAGTCCAAGAACGGCCACCAAGGCGAAGGGGATCAGGTACCACGTTGGAAGCAATGTAGTCAGTGCACCAATTGGATCCATTGCAATTGCATCACTTAACTCTTTGCTGCTGCCTGCCAATGCTGAACCATAAATAACCAAAACAATTGGAACAAGAGATGCACCTAATACTGTCCAACCAACAACAGCCTTACTAGAAACCGTGCGGGGCAGGTAGCGCGAATAATCGGCCGCCGAGTTAACCCAACCCAAACCTATTCCTGTAATTCCAAATATCAACGCACCAATAAAACCCTGAGTAGTACCATCTTTGATCGCACTTACTGCCTGCCAATTCACACTATCTATTGTCAAAGCAATATAAATAAGAGTCATCACGATTGTGATGAGTGTTAACCACTTTTGAATCTTCATAATTGTTGAAAAACCGAGGACTCCCCCTGCAACAGTGAGTGAAACGGCAATCACAAAGCCAATAATCAGTGAGAGATCATGATTAATATTGCCCAGACGAGCAAAGACTGTGCCAGTTGCAAGGGTAGCTAAGGAAACTAGAACTGTTTCCCAGCCCACGAAAATTAAATAAGACAGGGCCCCAGGAACAACGTTTCCTTTAACACCAAAGGTTGCTCTGGACAAAATCATGGTTGGAGCATTGGATTTCTTTCCAGCAAGTGAACTAAAACCAACAACTAAAAATGACAACACTGTTCCAATAATGGCAGCCCAAGTGGCTTGCCTAAATGAGATTCCAAATCCCAAGAAGAAGGAGCCATAGGACAAAGCTAAGAGTGAAACGTTTGCCCCAGCCCACGGCCAGAACAATGACCGCGCCGATCCTCGACGCTCTGATTGTTGAATCAGGTTTGGGCCATTGAGCTCTAATTCAAAAATTGGCATTTCATTAGTCTACTTCTTGATGCGCCTAACAATGACTAAAACAATGCCAATCAGAATCACAATTCCAATGCCATTAATAAGTAAATTGCTACCGCTTTCTTCAGAGACTCCCGCCTCTTCTTCAGCTGTTTCTTCACCTTGAGCACTAATCGCCACTGGGGTTTCACCCACGGTGAAACTGTAATCGCCTTCTACTGGGTGCCCATCTTCTGAGACTATTCGGTAATGCACAGAGACTAACCCAGTGATGTCAGTGAGCTGAAGTCTTGTTGAAATCTTGTTGCCCTCAACAACTGAAGCTGGGGATGAAATGAGTTGTCCTTGGTTGTCTTTCACCTCAATCGAATTCACGTTGGTATTTCCTATGATTTGAAGCTTCCCATCAAATTCAATTGAAACTTCTATAGGTGCTGTGAGTATTTTTGAATCTACTGCCGGAGTTGCTTGGACCATTTCTCCGTGAGCAAAGGCGGCAACAGGGAAGGCAAAAAGAGAGGCAACAGTAAGTACAAGAATTTTCTTGATCATTTTTTCATCTTAGTCAAGAAAGAAGTCGAGAAGGAAATCCTTTGTACCTGGAGTCACTGAGTATTTCTCTAAATCAGTAATTCCTTCTGAAGCCAATAACTCATCATCGACAAAGAAGTTTCCTGTGCACTCGGTAGCTGGGCGATTAAAGATGATGTATGCAGCATCTGCCAAGATTTCAGGCTTGCGACCAGCTAGCGCATCAATGCCTGGAATCATTTGAAGCGCTGCAGTATCAATAACTGTGCGTGGCCAGAGTGCGTTCACAGCAATTCCATCGCGCTTGAACTCTTCAGCCATGCCTAATACACACATGCTCATACCGTATTTAGCCATCGTGTAAGCAACATGGTTTTTAAACCAGATTGGCTTCATTGATAGCGGTGGTGACAAATTCAAAATATGAGGGTTACGTCCATCGGCCGCTGATTTGCGCAGATGAGGCAACGCTGCTTGTGAGGTTAAAAAGGTGCCTCGCACATTGACATCAAACATGAGATCAAATCTTTTGGCTGGTGTTGCATCTGTGCGAGTCAAATTAATAGCACTGGCATTATTAATCAGAATATCTAACCCCCCAAAGGATTCAGCGGCTTGATTCACTGCAGCTTCAATCTGGAGTTCATCGCGAAGATCACACTGAATAGCCAGGGCTTTTCCACCTGCAGCTTCAATTTCTGCGGCAGCTGTGTGAATGGTTCCCGGCAGCTTTGGATTTGGCTCTGAAGTTTTGGCCGCAATGGCAACCGATGCGCCATCGGCTGCTGCACGCAATGCAATGGCTAAGCCAATACCGCGTGATCCTCCAGTAATGAATATGCGCTTTCCTGCAAGTGTCATGATTTGCCTTTCTTAGCCATAAATTTCATAAAAGCTTCCATCGCTTCATCTGATTGCAAAGCCATGGCAAAGATCTCAAACTCTGCTTTCATCACCGCTGCCACTGATTCGTGATTGCGCGCTTTAAGCAGGGCTTTAGTGTTAATGATCGCCTGTGGTGGTTGTTCGGCGATGTGTTGTGCAATCTTGGTTGCAGCAGCCAATGCATCTGGATTTATTTCTGCAATCAATCCCATCTCCAACGCTTCATCCGGTCCAAAACTTTCACCGGTAAAGAAGATTTTCGCAGCTCTTTGATAACCAACGAGCTGTGGAAAGAGAAAACTTGATCCAGCTTCAGGAACTAAACCAAGGGATGCGAAGGGCATAGAGAAGTTGGCAGAAGGTGCGGCGACAACAACATCGCAGTGCAATAGCATTGTCGTTCCAACTCCAACTGCATTTCCCTTTACGGCCGCAATGAGCGGCTTAGGAAAATTAAGCAACGCTGCTAAGAACTGTGCAACTTCTGAATCATCTGAGGTTGGTGGATTGACCATAAAGTCATTAATGTCGTTACCGGCGGTGAAGTGATCACCTTCGGATGTCAGAATAACTGCCCGAACCCCAAAATCCCCCGCTGCCTCATTCAGCCCCTTAGCTAAGCCTGCATACATGGCTCGTGTTAGGGCGTTCATCTTTGATGGCCGATTGAAGGTGAGAGTTAGCACTCTTTTCTCTTGGCTGATCAAGATTTCAGTCATTGCGGCATCCTATAGGCAGACTCGCGCTAATAAAAAGAGCACAATGAAGACACGCAGAGAGGCAGCGGTTTATATGGCAAGGGACATAACGATTTCATCACGAGAGTTAACTCCCTTTGAAAGATTGGTCCTGGAATTGGTATGCGAAGGAAGATCAAATGGAGCTATTGCTCTCCAGACATCTCATAGCGAAAAGGTTGTAGAAAACACTGTGAGTCGCAGTGCACAAGTTTTTGGTATCAAATCAGATGCTGAAACAAATCTACGCGTACTGCTAGCACTGGCATATCGCGCCCATTACGGTGACAAAGCTTTTGATGATTTAGATGTACCGTGCTCTCATCTTGAACTTGGCCCAGATGGAAAAGCGTTGTGTAACCGCCACGTAGATTAATTGGGCTCTCACCTCTTCGTACGGAATTAGAAAAGGCCCCCTGCTTAATACCGGGGGGCCTTTTCATTTCTACTTCTTTTTTACAAGCTAGCTTTAGCGCTCAATCTTTCCAGTGATGAAATCTTCAACCTTATTGTGAGCTTGCTCATCTGTGTACTGAACAGGTGGTGTCTTCATGAAGTAGCTAGAAGGTGAGAGCAAGGCTCCACCAATCTTGCGATCAAGACCGATCTTTGCGCAACGCAGTGCATCGATGATGACACCAGCAGAGTTAGGTGAATCCCACACTTCTAACTTGTACTCCAGGTTAAGAGGAACATCGCCAAAAGCGCGGCCTTCGAGGCGAACGTAGGCCCACTTGCGATCATCTAGCCATGGAATGTAGTCAGAAGGTCCGATGTGAACATTCTTCTCACCCAAGTCATGCTCTAACTGTGATGTTACAGAGTTAGTCTTTGAAATCTTCTTGGATTCAAGGCGATCACGCTCGAGCATGTTCTTG
>JBEGPY010000046.1:0-5781 GCA_041181205.1 Actinomycetota bacterium
GGTTGTTAACGAGGGCTTAAAAGTTCTGGACGTTGTGGCAAAGAAGTATGACGTGAGCTTCAAGCGCACTTCATATGACTTAGGTGCTGGGTATTGGCATCGCACCGGTGAAGTTCTGCCACAAGCTATTTTGGATGAGATTGCAACCAAGGATGTAATTTTGCTAGGCGCGGTTGGAGATCCAACAGTTCCAAGCGGAGTGCTTGAGCGTGGGCTCTTATTGAAGCTTCGTTTTGCTTTTGATTACTACATTAATCTGCGCCCTGCACGATTAATGCCTGGTGTTACCGGACCATTAGCAACAAAGGCCCCGATTGACTTTGTTGTGGTGCGCGAAGGAACTGAAGGTCCATATGTTGGTGCAGGGGGAGTACTTGCAGAAGGTACTGATGCAGAGATTGCCACTGAGGAAAGTCTGAATACTCGCCGCGGTGCAGAGCGAGTTATCCGTGATGCCTTTGAGCGCGCGTCTAAGCGGGATCGTAAGAAGCTGACGTTGGTGCATAAAAACAACGTATTAACCCGTGCTGGTGGTCTGTGGACTCGTACATTCAACGAGGTTGCTAAGGAGTATCCAACGGTTACAACAGATTATTTACATGTTGATGCTGCATCTATGTTTTTTGTAACTAACCCAGAGCGCTTTGATGTTGTTGTAACAGATAATCTTTTTGGCGATATCTTGACCGATATTGCAGCTGCAATCTGTGGCGGAATTGGTTTAGCTGCTTCAGGCAACATCAACCCAACTGGAAAGTTCCCTTCAATGTTTGAACCAGTACATGGTTCAGCTCCAGATATTGCAGGTAAAAACATTGCAGATCCCACCGCAACTGTTATGTCAGTGGCCATGATGCTTGATCATTTAGGCTATAGCGATGCTGCACGTGATGTTGAGCGCGCAGTTGCTGCTGATTTGCTTACTCGTGGAGATAAAAAGCGCAGCACTAGTGAAGTGGGAGACGCGCTAGTTGCAGCGCTATAGACAATGAAAATTACACTCAACCCCCATGCAAAAGATGCGCCAACACGCGATGCACTTGTTGCTGAAGGTGGCTTCGGTAAGTACTACACCGACCACATGGTTGTCTGTGAATGGACTGAAAAAGATGGATGGGGAGAACCAGAGTTACAACCTTATGGCCCACTTTCACTAGATCCTGCGACTGCGGTTTTTCACTACGGTCAAGAAATCTTTGAAGGCATGAAGGCATATCGCCAACCTGATGGGTCGATCTCACTTTTTCGCCCTGATGCAAACGCTAAACGTTTTGCAAACTCAGCTAAGCGCTTAGCTCTACCTGAAATGCCAGAAGCGCTTTTTCTAGAAACAGTTGAAGCTTTGGTTAAACAAGATGCGGGTTGGGTTCCCAATAAAGTGGGTGAATCTTTATATATCCGTCCATTTATGATTGCTACTGAAGTTGGCTTAGGTGTTCGCCCAACTAATAAAGCCACATACATTCTTATTGCAACACCAGCAGGTGCTTATTTTGATCCATCAAAGGCAGTATCTGTGTGGATTTCAACTGAATATGTCCGTGCAGTGCAAGGTGGAACAGGTGAAGCGAAATGCGGCGGAAACTACGCAGCATCACTAGTTGCACAAAAAGCTGCCGCGCAAGAGGGCTGTGATCAAGTTGTATGGATCGATGCTAAAGAGCGTAAGTGGGTTGAAGAGATGGGCGGCATGAACCTTTATTTCGTAAAGGGCAAAGGCGCTGAAGCAAGAGTTATTACTCCCAAGTTAACTGGCACATTACTTCCAGGAATCACTCGAGATTCAATCCTCTCTGTTGCTAAAGATCTTGGATATAAAACTGAAGAAGTAATGCTGAGCATCGATGATTGGCGCGATGGCGTTGCATCCGGTGAAATCACTGAAATCTTTGCATGTGGCACCGCAGCAGTTGTTTCACCAGTTGGTACTGCTAAATCAAACATGGGTACATGGGTAACAGGTGATGGACAACCTGGTGTGATAACCATTCAGATCCGCAATCACTTACTTGCAATTCAACATGGAATAACCCCTGATCTACACGGTTGGGTACGTAAGGTCTGCTAATGCCAGTCTCTGATGCATTTCATATCTATGACACCACACTGCGCGATGGTGCCCAGCAAGAGGGATTAAATCTCTCTGTCCATGACAAGTTGACGATCGCCCGACACCTAGATGATCTTGGTGTTGGATTTATTGAAGGCGGATGGCCAGGAGCAAACCCTAAGGATACTGAGTTTTTTGCACGTGCTAAAAAAGAATTAGTCCTAAAGAACGCAACTTTTGTCGCCTTTGGTGCCACGCGTCGTCCAAACGTAAAAGCTGCTGATGATGTTTTACTTGGTGCTCTACGTGAATCAGGTGCACCAGCTGTTACTTTGGTAGCAAAGGCTTTTGATCGCCATGTTGATTTAGCACTCAAGACATCTCTGGATGAAAACCTAGAGATGATCCGTGACTCTGTTAGCCATTTAATTGCCGAAGGACAACGCGTATTTCTAGATGCTGAGCACTTCTTTGATGGCTATCGCAGCAACCGCGCTTATGCATTAGAAGTTGTGCGTGTGGCCGCTGAAGCAGGTGCAGATGTCATTGCGTTGTGCGACACCAATGGTGGAATGCTGCCGGATGAGCTTTCCCAAGTTGTCCACGATGTTTTAACTTCTAGCTCTGCCCGTCTTGGTATTCACTGCCACAACGACACAGGATGCGCAGTTGCTAACTCAATGGCAGCAGTTGCAGCCGGTGCTACACATGTTCAAGGAACACTTAATGGATATGGTGAGCGCACAGGTAATGCCGACCTAGTGACAATCATTGCAAACCTTGAGTTGAAGAAGCATCAATTGGTTTTGCCAAAGAATGCACTACGTGAAGCGTTCAGAATTTCACACGCTGTAGCAGAAGTAACAAACGTCTCTTCAAGTGCGCGCCAGCCATATGTTGGCGTTTCAGCGTTTGCACATAAAGCAGGCCTGCACGCCAGTGCAATCAAGGTTGATCCTTCTCTCTATCAACATGAAGATCCTGAATCTGTTGGAAACGATATGCGCATGTTGGTCTCTGATATGGCGGGCCGTGCCTCCATCGAATTGAAATCACAAGAACTAGGCGTTGACCTTGGTGGGGATAAAGAACTTATCGGGCGCATCGTTGATCGTGTTAAAGAGATGGAATCACGTGGATTTACCTTTGAAGCAGCCGATGCATCTTTTGAACTTCTTGTTCATGAAGAAATGAATGGTAAGCGCCCATCCTTCTTCACCATTGATCATTGGTTGACAACTGTTGAGCGCTCTGAAGATCAAAGCATTCTTACTAAGGCTGAAGTTAAAGTAACGGCAAAGGGTAAGCAGATTTCTTGCTCTGGTACTGGAAATGGTCCAGTGAACGCTTTTGATAACGCTTTGCGTACTGGGCTCAAGGAGCTTTATCCAGAGTTGGAAGTTCTAGAGCTCACTGATTACAAGGTGCGCATCCTTGAAGGACGTCTGGGCACAGGCGCTGTTACTCGCGTATTAGTTGAAACAAGTGATGGCAAAGGTGAATGGAACACCGTCGGTGTTCATGAAAACGTTATTGCAGCCTCTGCAATGGCACTTGAGGACGCAGTTACCTTCGGTCTTATGCGTCAGGGACGCAAACCCGAGTAAAGTTGGCGCGTGAGCGAAGAATTTGAAAAGTTACTGACTACTTTTCAACGCCATTTAGAAGTTGAACGCAACCTCTCTGTTCACACAATCCGTGCTTACATGGGGGACTTAACCTCATTACTGGAACATTTAGAAAATATAGGCCTAGCAGATATTTCACAGCTGCAGTTAGTTCATCTGCGTTCATGGCTGGCTAATCAACAAGTTAAAGGTGCTTCGCGCACAACTATTTCACGCAGAGCAGTCTCAGTGCGCCTATTTACTAAGTGGGCACTTAAAAACAAATACATCGCCAGTGATGTGGGCGCATCTCTTGCAACGCCCAAGGGCCATCGCACATTGCCTGAAGTCTTAGGTATTGATGATGCAAAAACCGCTATGGATTCAATGGCAACTAGGGCTGCAGAGGATGAAACCCCAATGACATTGCGCGATGTTGCGATGGTGGAACTGTTATATGCAACAGGTGCTCGCGTGGCAGAACTGTGTGGATTAGATCTAGGCGATATTGATTACAACCGACAGACGATTCAAGTGCTTGGCAAAGGAAATAAGGAGCGAGTAATTCCACTGGGCAACCCAGCGATGCGAGCTTTAAAGAAATGGCTAGATGATGGACGCCAGCTACTTCTTAATGAGAAATCTGAAAAAGCGGTTTTTCTTGGAGCACGTGGAAAGAGAATTGATCAGCGCGCTGTGCGCACGGTTGTCTATGAAGCGCTCTCTGCCATTGAAGGAATGGAGCGCATGGGACCACACGCCTTGCGTCACTCCGCAGCAACACATTTGTTAGAAGGTGGCGCTGATTTGCGCACCGTGCAAGAGATATTGGGCCATGCATCACTTGCGACAACACAGATTTATACGCACGTCTCTACTGAGCGTTTGCAAAAAGCTTTCAAACAGGCGCATCCACGCGCATGAGTAAATCAATTGTTGTTATTCCAACATATAATGAAGTTGAAAGTATTGGTTCACTCCTCGATGAGTTAGCCACACTCGATGTTGACGTCTTAGTCGTAGATGACGGTTCACCTGATGGCACAGCACAAATCTGCAAAGCCCATGGTGTTGAAGTAATTGAGCGGAGCTCAAAGCAAGGCTTGGGAAGTGCTTATCGTGCTGGATTTCAGATTGCACTCGATCGCGGCTATGAAAACATTATTGAAATGGATGCCGATGGTTCCCACCAAGTCAGTGATTTAGTGGCGATGATGCAGTGGATTGGTTCAGCAGATTTATTGATTGGATCACGCTGGATTGCTGATGGACAGATTGCCAACTGGAGCAAATTTCGCGAACTGCTTTCAAAAGCTGCAAATAAATATGCAAATACTGTGTTATCACTAGGGGTTGCCGATACAACTGCTGGCTTTCGAATCTATTCAGCCTCATTACTAAAAAAGATGGAAATCCAAACTATTGCTAGTGAGGGATATTGCTTTCAGATAGAGATGACTCGTAGGGCCCTTGCCAGAGGTGGATCAATTGCTGAAGTGCCCATTACTTTTATCGAGCGCGAACATGGGGTCAGCAAGATGAGCTTTGATATTGCCCTAGAAGCCGTGCTGCGAATCACCGCTTGGGGGCTTTTACGCATAGTTGGGCGGTAATGAGCACGCTCACGGCTCAGGTAAGATTTGCCTTGCACCACAAGAAATTGCGGTGACATCTCAGCACTGCCTCACTTTTAGTGGGTGAATCATCTCGGTCCGTTAAATCGGTAGATGACTTTCAGTGCGACGGGCCCAACAAATTGTTTGGCCAAAACCGAGCGGGTTTTTTTATTGTGCTGCGCACATAAATAAACCTAAGAAGGAGTATGCCGTCATGGCAGTAGTAACAATGCGAGAACTTCTCGACAGCGGAGTCCACTTCGATCCAGCAATCACTAGCGCTAATCGACAATGCATATGAGTTCGTTAAGGACACAGTTGCAAAGGGCGGTCACGTTTTGTTCGTTGGAACAAAGAAGCAAGCACAGGAACCAATCCTCGAGCAAGCAGCACGCGTTGGTATGCCAACAGTGACTGAGCGCTGGTTAGGTGGAATGCTTACAAACTTCCCAACTGTCTACAAGCGTATTCAGCGTCTGAAGGAGCTAGAAGCTCTAGAAGAGAAGAA
>JBEGPY010000047.1:0-8106 GCA_041181205.1 Actinomycetota bacterium
CCTGCTGTTTTTGGGGTATGGGGTAATTGGCAGCCCTGCTGATTCTGGTTCAGTAAGTCTAGGTTCGAGTCCTGGTACCCCAGCGATGTAAAGATTTAATTGCAAAACACTAGGGCCCCGTCGTCTAGCGGCCTAGGACTCTGGCTTCTCAAGCCAGCTACGCGGGTTCGAATCCCGTCGGGGCTACGTATGGTCAATTTTGTGCACGTCATTCCAGCCTTTGTGCTGACCGCTCTTTTACTCGCGATTGTTCCTGGCCAAACCGTTGCAATGATTCTGCGCCAAGCAATTATTGGTGGAACTAAAACGGCTTACACAACTTTGCTTGGCACAAGCACCGCTCTGATCTTCTGGGGCGCTGCATCTGCAATTGGTTTGTCGCAAATCTTTGCTCGCTCACAAACGGCATACACAGCCCTTAAATATGCAGGCGTTGCATTTCTCACCTTCCTTGCTCTTCAAACTCTGTGGTCTTTGCGCAATGAGTTCGGAAAATTTGATTATGAAGGATCAGCAAAGACAGGCTTAGGGCCAGCATTTCGCTTAGGACTTCTAACTAATCTAACAAATGTGAAAGCGGCAGTCTTTGCGGTGGCATTTATCCCACAATTTGTGCCTAAAGATTTCAATCTCGGGTGGGGAATCTTCTTGCTCTCAATGATTCAAGCCCTTACATCTGCATCCTGGTATTCATTCCTAATTTCAATCATTGGCAGAGCTACAACAGTTCTAGCACGGCCAAAAGTACGAAGGGGATTAACCGCATTTTCAGCTGTGGGTATTTTGTTCCTTGCAGCAACCCTCTTGCTCACTTCTCCGCGCTAATTAGCCAGCAAGCTCCATAGGCCAAGCATCATCGGGTGAATCACTCAAGGGAAGATTCTTGCCATCTTTAGTTGTGACTTTAATGTAGGTAAGGGTGGGTTTTCCATTAATTGTCTTGGCTTTACTCAACTCCACAACCACATCGGCGTAATGCGCCTTGCCTTCGGCGCAGTTTGGTAGGCAATCATTAATTTGATATTTACCTTCACCGCTTGCGCCTTCCGCACTCCATGAGCTCCACTCAATAGCGCCAACTCCAACACCTGCATCTGCACAGAACTTAATGACTACTTCTGGCTTGTAATCCTGTATTCCACAATTTGTTACATAAACCTGTGAAGTCACAGCGCGATTAATGAATGTGTATCCACCATAACCAAGGCCAACAACAGTTGCTAGTAGGACGATCCAGCCTTTTGAGTATCGATATTCACGAAAACTTTTCATTATGAGGTTTTGCTTGCCCAGCGCAGCAAAGGCTCGGCATCATTCGGCATATTGTTTGCAATCCAGAGTGCACCATCTAAATTATCTCCCCTGGCACTTACAAACTTAGCCCTTGGGAGTGAGCGGGAAATATTACTTTGAATAGCACTTACATAAGCAGAGTTCTTAGAAGGACCACCCTGTATTGCAATCTCTGGAGCATCATCTAGAGAGCCGCCAGCGCCTTGCCATGTGGCAATAACTGTTTGGGCTAAGAGTGCTGCGCCTTCGCTGCGAATGGCAATTGCAGTGGGACTTCCGGCATCGGCTGCTGCAAGCAAGTATTTAGCAGATGCAATTGCAAGAGATGCTGCATCGGAGGCATTCTTTATAGTAAGTGCGTCATAAGCCAACACTTGATCCTTGAAAGCATCTAGCAAAATCTGATCATCCCCACGGCCTTGACGAATACCAAGCGCCCTTGTTAATCCTAATTTCCCAAGCCAAAAGCCGCCGCCCTCATCACCGAAGGTACTTTCTAATCCGTCACGATGTGCAAAATGAGAATCATTTCTGCCAACGCTGACAACACCGCCACCTATTGAAAGAACCACACCATTTACGCCACCAAGGGCACCAAAGTAACCAGCTAAACCATCATCGATTACTGCAACTTTGGTTGCTCCAAAAAACTCATTACATAGGGCTAGAAATGGCTGTGGATCTGTAACAACTCCACGAAAACCTGTGCAAGAAAGTGCGACAGTATGTGCACTTAGTTTTTCAATGCCTTCAAATACTGCACGAAGGGAAGATAGCGGAGGCTCTCCAGCTAATTTGCCTCGAGTGGAATCAATTAATGTTTGTGCAGTTCGAACTCGGCTGCCAGATTGACCTAAATCTACAGCGAGCACATCAACCAACCAGATCGCGATTGCGCTTAATTTCACGATCATGCTTACACGGCATATCTAAATGCTTGTCATAACAAGGATCACACAGCAGAACTAGTTGGTGGCACGCAGGCTTTTGGCAGTTTCTAAACTCTTTAGTTGGGCCATCACAGTGGGCACATGTACCAATTAACTTGGTGTGGTCGCTGAAATCAATAGTGAGGCGATCATCGAATGTATAAAGGGAGCCTTCCCACAGACCATCATCACCGAAGGCGTTTCCGTAGCGAACGATTCCGCCCTTGACCTGATAAACCTCTTTAAAGCCACGGTTCTTCATGAATACAGTAAGAAGTTCACAGCGAACGCCACCCGTGCAATAAGCAACGACTGGCTTGTCCTTCATGTGGTCGTACTTACCGCTTTCAATCTCTTTTACGAAATCATGTGATGTGTCCACATCGGGCACTACTGCATCTTTAAATTTGCCAATTTTGGCTTCAAAGGCATTGCGAGCATCAAAGAAGACCACGTCATCGCCGCGCTCTTGAACTAACTTGTTGACTTCCTCTGGTCGCAAGTGAATCCCACCACCGATAACACCGTTTTCATCAACTTCAATCTCACTAGTATGTCCAAAGGCCACAAGCTCATCCTTGACTTGAATCTTTAACTTAGGGAAATCATTACCTGTTCCCTGTGACCATTTGAAATCAATCTTCTTAAATCCTGGATATTCACGGGTGTTCTTAATATATTTCTTCACATCATCCATGTGGCCGCCCAAGGTGCCATTTATACCTTGTGGTGAAATCAAGATACGTCCCTTGAGATTTAAGGATTCGCACAAAGTTTTCTGCCACAGCTTTACCGCTTCTGGATCAGCGATTGGTAGGAAGTTGTAGTAGAGAATGACTCTGTTGAAGTTCATAATCTCAAGCCTATTATTCTTACAAAGCTGCAGCAATAGATTGAGTGTGAGCAGGTGATGAACCACAGCAAGAGCCAATAATGTTCACGCCTAGGTCTTTCATCTCTGCGGCATAACGTGCCATTTCTTCTGGCGTGCCATCATAAATAAACTCATCACCCTGCAACTTAGGTAGTCCAGCATTTGATTGAGTGATAACAAAAACGCCTTCTGGTCGAGCTTCTACTAACTCTTTAGCAATCTGTGACATCTCATCAGTTCCACGACCACAGTTTGCACCAACGATGCGCACGCCCAATGCTGCTAAATGCTTAATGGCCATCGCAGGTTTAACGCCCATCATGGTGCGAAGGTTCGTATCAAAGCTCATTGTCACAATAATTGGCATTCCAGGTGCTACTTCTTGCGCTGCAGTAACTGCGGCCTCTACTTCACCCAGATCAGACATTGTTTCAATAAGAATTGCATCCACACCACCGGCAACAAGTGCGCTGATTTGTGCAGCAAATAAAGCTTTACCTGTTTCAGGAGTAAGAGTTCCCATGGGATCCATTAATTCACCAGATGGTCCGATATCTCCCATAACAAAACATCCAGGGTGGCGATCTGCAACTTTGCGTGCAATGAGCGCTCCTGCCTTATTTAACTCTACAAGTCGATCTTCAAGTCCGTGCATGGCAAGACGGCCAGCAGTTCCGCCAAAAGTATTTGTTGTTATGAAGTTTGCACCAGCTGCTGCATATGCCTCCAGAACTGCTTCGATCTCCTCTGGCTTTTCAACATTCCAAAGCTCAGGTGCACCGCCATCTGTCAGGCCACGATCTTGCAACATTGTGCCCATCGCGCCATCAGAAACAAGAGTTGCCTTTTCTAGTGCTTCATAAATTGCAGACATTACTTTTCTCCCAGGGCATCAAGAAGTGCAGAAAGTTTTTCTTCACTTAAATCTCTTTCAAGCTCTTCAATAATTCGCGCGCCAACAACATCTGGTGTTCCTTCTGCCTCGACCCAAGGATCGCGGTTCCAACCAGAGGTGTATGCATCTGCATCAATTTCACCCAGGCGCATCGCGGCTTCATCGATGGCCTCTTGAAATCTAGAAGCCAACATGATTTTGATTGTCGTTTCACCTGAGCGTGCGACAACCATTGAAGGAATCTCACGCCAGCGCATAATTTGGTATTCGCTCATGGGGTAATTCTATAGTTACCGCTTGAGGATCTTTAACACTACATTTCGATCGCTAGGGCGCCCCAACCACCAATCAATTCCATGCTTTGCCCCTAGCTCTGGTCGTTTTTGCCAGACATTGGCGCTAATTGTTCGAGACAGCGCGGCAATTTCTAGGGGAGTAGTCGCATTGCCATGCTCGATTCCTGCAGCATGATCGACCACAGTTAAACCAAAGTAGAAATCACCAGATTCATCGGTAACCATTTCAACTGTGCGGGACTGCTGTGGCCAATCGGCATGGGATGCAGTTTCAATCTGCCAGAAACCACTTACTTCTTCCGCATCACCAATCCACTCAACATGGTGGCGGTGTTCATGACCGGCTAGCCATGCAATCACTTTTGGATATTTGAGTAACATTTCACGGATTTCGTCAACGCATACTCGACGGCCACTAGGCGCATAATCATTAAACATTGTGCTCAGAGGGTGGTGTGAAGCTAAAACAACAGGCCTATCTGATGCAGCAACTTCCTTTTCAATCCAAGCAAACTGTTCTTCATCCAAAGAGCCCTGCCAGCCACCGAAATGATTGACGCTATCTATGACAATCAGTTTTACTCCCTGCACCAGCATTGAGTAATACATTGTCTTATTACGCGCGTTCTCATCTGTAAAACCATGTCCCTTTGGTTCACCAGGTGAATCAAGGTGCAACTGTGCATATTCACCGCGCTCAACAGCACGACGCTCTATTTCTGCAGTCACGCCAATAAAAGGGGCATCATCTGCAGCAGGATATCCAGCAGGACCAACTTCGCGGAACTGAATCAAAAATTCATAGAGATTTGTAGTTGATGGCAAGCCTGTGTAGCGCTTTCCACCAATCATTTCCCAATTTACTTCAGGTGTTGGCGCAACAGTTCCTTGCAAGAGGGCGTCATGATTGCCGTGCACTGCATACCAGGGAAAATTTAACCCAGTTGCTTTAAAAGGTGTGCGACAAGAGTTTAAAAGATTAGGGACTATCGGGAATCCATATTTAGCACGGGCTTGATCATCTTCTTTTCCTGCAGGATCATACTTTGAAAAATCACCTGAATCAGGACGAATCTCTAAGCCATCAAGTAAAGCTATGTACCAATCAACTTCATTTTTCTGCGCGTTATCTGTTGTGTCACCAGTAATAATTGCACCAGCAATTTTATGTCCAGACAATGGCCCAACAGTGATTGAGTTAAGTGAGTGCACCATTGATTCAACTACATGCGGTGACAGCATGGCATGTGGACGATAAGTGCCAATGGTTCCCACTTGTTCACGGATTGAACTGTCAGGATCTGCATGACGATCTAGATACTCAGGTCGTGTTGGCGACTGAGCGTCACAAACATGTAGATCAGATAGGTGATGTAGAAGTAAGAGTGGTGTGCTCGATGCGGGAAAGGTATGTCCACAATGTGGTTCAGCGGCCACGCTTACAAGGTTGCGCCAGCCCAGTGAGTTCGCTTCTCCACGCGCAAATGCCATAGTCAGTATCCTAGCCAAATGGAAAGCAAAGCCGGAAGCATCATCGTCTTAAGTGGCGGCACCAGTTCTCGTTGTGGTGCAGATAAATTCCAAGTGATATTGGGTCACCAGCAATAGATTCACCACATACTCGCAAGCGTTCCCAAAGAATTTGAAATCATCGTTGTGGGAGCAAATCCACTATTTTCTGGAGCTCCGCAGCGTTATATCCAAGAAAACCCAGGTGGCGGTGGACTTGTAGCTGGTATCTGCGCAGCAAAGTAGTGATTCTCTATATCATTAGCCATAGTGAGATTGTATGGTTACCCAATGCTCGAGTACACGATTATCTTCTTCACTGGCATCCTTGTCGGCGGAATTAATGGAATGGCTGGGGGAGCATCAGTTATCTCCTATCCAGTCTTACTCGCCACAGGAATGTCTCCAGTTAGCGCTGCAATCACAAATGCATTAGGTGTGACACCAGCAAACTTTTTTGCTCTCATTGCCGTGCGAGACCAGATGCGCGCTTACTTTCAGGAATACAAGAAACTGATCTATATATCCATTGTTGGTTCAACTACCGGTGCCTTCTTATTACTCAATGTGCCACCTGGTGTATTTGAAAAAATGGTTCCCTTTCTTCTCCTATTTGCTAGTTTCTCCTTCCTCATTAAAGCCAAACCCGTTCGCGGGGCTCGACATAGCCTGGTTGAAAGAATCGGCATTGCAGCAAGTGGCTTGTATTGCGGATACTTCGGTCCTGGCCAAGGCGTTTTAGTCATTGCCGTTTTAGCCAGAGATATTCAACGTGATCCAAAGACCCTGAACACCGCTAAGAATTTAATTGTTGGCTGGACATCATTGATCTCCAACATCATCTATATCTTTAGCGGCAAGGCTCATTGGGGAGCAGTCATTGCCCTGGTCATTGGAGCCAGTATTGGTGGAACCTATGGGGGACGTTATGCGGCAAGAATGCCAGCGGCCGTATACCGAGGGCTCATCCTCACCGTTGGCTTTGGAGCCTCAGCCTGGCTCTTTTATAAGTATTACCTGAGCTAAAACCACCCCTCGCGCCTCTATCTATTGGTATATCACTGATATATCATCGCCAATGTGAGCCAAGCTATTCATATTCTCTCCAGAGAGAGCACCTCTTTATCTGAGGCTGCCTATAGCCGTATTCGCTCAATGATTATTACTTTAGAACTAGAACCTGGATCACTTATTAGTGAGAGTGCATTGATGAGCACATTAAAGATGGGTCGCACACCTATTCGTGAAGCTCTGCGCTCGCTAGCAAATGAAAAACTCGTAGAGGTTTATCCACGTCGTGGCATGTTTGTATCCCGTGTTGATGTTGCCAATCTTTCTCAGCTCTCAGAAACCCGAGCAGTCCTTGAGATAAAAGCTGCAGAACTTGCTGCCACGCGTTCCACTGCTGCTGATCAAGAGATTACAAAAGCTCTTATAAATGAGATTAAGGCCATCAAAGGTGATTTGGATATGCCAACTTTGATTGGGTTAGACCAGCGAATTCACCACCATATCTATCAATGCACCCACAATGAATTTCTAGCAGCGGCCCTTGATAACTACTACGCCCACGCTCTTCGCATCTGGTTCTTAGCCCTTGATCGTGTTGAGCATTTAGCTGATGCGATTATCGAACACCGAGCTTTATTAGAAGCAATAGCAAGCAATGATCCAAAGGCAGCGTCGAAGGCAATGAGAGAGCACGTTGAAGGTTTTGAATCAGAAATCCGTAAGTCTTTATAACCACCACTAACAGAAAAAGGAATAAAAGATATGAGTAAGTTACCTGCAAAGGCAAAGTGCGTTGTTATTGGCGCTGGAATCGTCGGCAATGGCATGGTCTATCACCTTGCAAAGCTTGGCTGGAAAGATATTGTCCAGATTGATAAAGGACCTCTTCCTAATCCTGGCGGCTCAACTGGCCACGCATCTAACTTTATCTTCCCTGTGGATCACTCAAAAGAGATGACAGCAATTACTGCAGAAAGTATGCGCCAATACAAAGAGTTTGGAACTTTTACGCAAACTGGTGGAATTGAAGTTGCACGTTCAGAAGAGCGTATGCAAGAGCTCGCACGTCGTATTACATCTGCAAAGTCATGGGGAATCGAAGGTGGTCGAATCCTTACTCCTGCAGAAGTAAAGGAGCTAGTGCCGTACATCGATGAAAGCATCATTTTAGGCGGGTATTACCAGCCAACTGTGGGAGTTGTTGACTCACTTCGCACAGGAACAATCATGCGCGAGAAAGCACAAGAGATGGGCGCAGCACAATCTTTTGCCAACGTTGAAGTTCAAGATATCACTGTT
>JBEGPY010000048.1:0-5304 GCA_041181205.1 Actinomycetota bacterium
TCCCTGCACACCATCACTTCCTGGTCTTCAGGAAGCAGCTCTATGTGTGATTGGGCCTCTGCTGCAGTGACATGTACCTGCACCAGTGACTGCTTGCGGTGGCACCCATAATCGCAGAGCTGCTGTGTAATGCTTATCCATTTGGTATCACAATCTGTGGTACAATCAAATATATCTTGAAAGTGTAGCTTGGTCACCCCATACATTGAAGGGGACTGTGTGCTTTGCAGGTTGTATTGGGGCTGCAGCAGCATGTGCATTGGGTATTGGTAGCCCACACGTGTTGTGCGATTAGAGTACCTATCCATCAGTTCATTGCCATGCTCGCCTGCCCACCGTGCAGAAAAAATTCCAGGATCACCGTTTAATGCATCTACACATAAACCTGAATCATCAGCAATCGCTGGTAACCCAGTTGCTTGGCTCGTATAACGCGCCTTGAGCAATGAATTTTCTTCAAATGTTGATCCGGTTTCTTCAACATCAACTAAGTCAGAAAATTCATCAACACCTACTAAGTTAATTTCACCAGGTGCTAGGGCATCTAGAATTCTGCGGAACTCAACTAACTTTCCTTTGTTACGCGTGGCAAGAACTAAAGTTTGTGGCACTATTGTGAAAGAACTTCTTTTTGTAGCTTGTTTAATGTTGCACAACCTTCAACAGCTAAATCTAGAAGTTGATTAAGTAATGCGCGATCAAATGGGGCTCCTTCTGCAGTTCCTTGCACCTCAATAAATCGTCCATCTCCTGCAACTACAACGTTCATATCTGTTTCAGCACGCACATCTTCTTCATAGCAAAGATCTAGCATTGGAACTCCATCAATAATTCCAACACTTACTGCTGCAACAAAATCACTGAGAGGATTAGCTGTTGCCTTGATATGGCCCTGTGCCTTAGCCCACGAAATGGCATCGGCGAGTGCAACATAGGCACCTGTAATTGCTGCTGTGCGGGTGCCACCATCAGCTTGTAATACGTCGCAATCGATAACAATGGTGTTTTCACCAAGTTCTTTCATATTCACAATTGCTCGAAGTGAGCGACCTACTAAACGTGAAATCTCTTGCGTGCGCCCACCTAACTTGCCTTTTACGCTCTCACGATCAGAGCGTGTATGAGTAGCACGTGGCAACATTGCATATTCAGATGTAACCCATCCATTTCCAGAATCTTTTAACCAACGTGGGACACCTGGAGAAAATGATGCAACACACAAAACACGGGTCTTACCAAACTCCACAAGAACAGATCCTTCTGCGTGGTCAAGCCATCCGCGAGTGAACTTAATTTCTCGCAGGTCATTAACTTGTCGTCCATCATTGCGTGCCATGTGCTGCTCCTATGTTTTATAGATCTTGGTGTTCGACGCGGGTTACTTCTGGACCTAGAAAACGTCGAGCTAAGCTTTCAAAAGCTTTGGCATCGCCAGTTGCTAAGAATTTGTGTGTTGGGGCACCGCTGCGTGCATCGCGAAGTAGGTTGTTCTCGACCAATGTGCGATAGAGATCTTTTGCAGTTTCTTCAGCACTTGAAACAAGGGTGACACCTTCGCCCATAACATAAGAAATAACTCCCGTTAATAGTGGATAGTGAGTACAGCCCAAAACTAATGTATCAACTTTGGCCTCCATAACAGGAGCTAAGTAATCCCGAGCAATTTTAGTAATTTCATTTCCTGATGTTTCGCCACGTTCAACATATTCAACAAAGAGTGGGCAGGCAATTGATGTAATCTGCAGTTGAGGCGCTGCAGCAAAAGCATCTAAGTAAGCTTTGGAATCAACGGTTGCTCGAGTTCCAATAACTCCGATGTGCCCGCTCCTTGATGCGGCAACTGCGCGTCTAACTGCAGGTTGAATCACTTCAATCACTGGAACTTTGTATCGCTCACGAGCATCACGAAGCATTGCAGCACTTGCTGTGTTACACGCAATCACTAACGCTTTAACGCCTTGCTCTACTAAGAAATCTAAAGTTTCTAATGCAAACTCACGAACTTCTGCCAATGGCCGTGGACCATAAGGACCTCGTGCAGTATCGCCGATATAGATTGTTGATTCATTAGGAAGTTGATCCAGAATTGCTCTGGCAACGGTAAGCCCACCTACGCCTGAATCGAAGATTCCAATGGGTGCATTACTCACAGGCCAAGCCTACCCTGAGCGTGATGTGAAAACTAAATAGCTTCATCCGTAAGCGCCACAATTAAGGATTCTTGCAGCCAACCTAACCAACTATAAACAGCGTAGACCCCACGCATTGGATCATCTGGTGCCAAGAGTTCTAACTCTTCATGGCTAGTTTGTTCAACTTTTAAACGAACGCCAAGTGCCAAACGAATATCGTTCATAGCGCCTAACCAATCGTTAGCACCATCATGATCAACTTCAATAATTCCATCTATGGCACTCTTTAGTGTGATTCGCATGGACATTGAATGCTCATACTTTTTTGCTCTTAACGTGGATTCGGTATACCGGCGAAACTCTGCAGCATCAACTTGATCTGCATAAGCATTGGGTAATAGTCGAAGCAATACTTCATCATCTGGCGGTGAATCATGGGTTGTTATTCCAACCATTGCAGCAAGTGGGTCATCTACATGGTTATCTGTGCGCTCACCTAGTAGTTCAATAATTTGTTCTACTAAATTAATGAGAACTTCACGCTCAGATTCAGAAAACTCGGCAACAAAGGCATTATCTCCATGGCGGTGAAATCCATGTTGTTTATCTGAATCGTGATTTGTCATATCGCTTGATCACCTCGTTGCAATGTCGCCCACAGTCCAAACTCATGCAATCGGGCAACATCATGTTCCATTTCTTCACGACTGCCAGTTGAAACAACTGCTTTACCCTCAGTGTGAACTTTCATCATGAGCTCATGGGCTTTTTCGCGGGAATAGCCAAAGAGTTGTATCAATACATATGTTACATAAGTCATGAGATTAACTGGATCATCCCAAACAATTGTCACCCAGGGTTTTTCGCCACTAAATATCTCTTTGATAGCTTCTTCTATTTTTTCATCAACTTTAACCATGGCTAGCGAACTACCACTGTAAATTCTGGAGTTAGAACCTGTTCATCTTTGGTAGTGATTTGGACTCGCAATTTCGTAACTCCCCTCTTAGCCTCAATGATGCTAATTTGAAATTCTCCACTAGTTCCAGTGGTCGTAGCAGTGCCTATATTTTGCCACTTACCTGAAATATATTTCTGAAGCACTACTACTTGTCCCGCCAAAACTGGCAAAAGTGTTCCCTTAATAGTTAATTCCTTGCCCGACTTAACTGTGGTTGGGCGATCTAGAATTATTCGAGAAAGTAAGACAACTTTTTCTTCATTACTCAATGACTCTGCTCGCTCCCACGTACCTTGAGTGGTGAATCGGAAGGAAGCACTGGCTCCAATGGTTACAGGAACACTTACTGTTCCATCGACTGCGCTAGTGAGTTCGGCAATAGGAGTCCATGTATTTTCATTCATTCGTTTAATTTCAAGGCTCACTGGTATCCCTGCAACAGCTGATTTGTCTTTAAGAGTAAGCACACCCCGCACGGTGAACACTCCCCCATAGAAAGCACCTTTGCTATTAACTTGTTCAACAGTAAGTGTGTTTAAAACAGTGTCAGGAGCAATCGCTAGCGCAACATTTCGCATAGCTGTAGTTGCTGCCAGATCTTCCATTCCAAGTGTCCATAGTGCAGCACCTCCTAAACGATATTTAGCCACAAGGTTCATGCGCTCTAGATAACTACGATCATTTTGATACCAAACAGTGCGGTTTACCGTGCAGGCCGTTGCAGCACCTTTGGCCGTCAAACCATTAAAGCTTTGTACATAAGAATATGTTGCTTCACTACTTTTCTCATCAAAAGTCGGAACTGCTTGATCTATCGCTGCCTTTGCCACTGCATAATTCATTTTAAATGTCGCAGCTTTTGCTCCAACAGTTAAACCGGGTGGGGCAGTCACTGGACATACACCCGTTACTGAAGTTATCCAGTCTCGTCCATAACCAGGAAGACCAATGAAAACTTTTGATGCGGGCATAATTGAAATTGCGTATTGAAGTGTTTTTTCAGTCCAACTAATAGGACCAATAGGGCCAGCTTTAGCAACTGAATAGTCATAAGTCATGATTCGTAAACGATCAATACTTGAAGCAATCTCTGCCCATGAATAAACGTAATAGCCCTTTTGTTTTTCTGCTGGATTAAAGGAATAAGGTGCAGATATCGAAAGCAATTTCTGCTGAGCACGCAATGCCAAGCTAAGTTCTTTTACAAATAAAACCCAGTTAGGTGCAGTCTTTGTCCACGTTGTGTTTTCATCCACAAAGGCAAAACCTTCAAAATCTAGGTCAATTCCATCAAATGAATACTTGTTCACTAAATTCACAATTGATTTGACAATAGTTGTGCGAAGTTCAGGCTTAGCTAAATAGCCAGATAAGACTAATTTATCGGTGCCGTCGGTAATAGTTGGAATTAATTTCAATCCACTCTTGCGCATTAAACAGATTGTGTCAGCGATTGGCCATGATGGGTTGGCTGTTGAATAATCATCCCTAATTAAGGTAGGGCTTTTTAATGTGTACCAAAAAGGCATTACTTCTTTCATTAAATCTTTATTTGTAAACAAATATGAAGAGTTAAGAAGTGCATTATCTTCAGCCGAATATTCGTTAGCTTCACAAGTAACAGGTGAATTGGCAGCTGGTGTTGGAAGTGTTGGCAGTTTCTTAATAAATGGTATTACCGTTTTTACGGAGTAATAAGGAATCCAGCCAGAAACTATTTTGCGGGGTTGATTATCAACTGCAATTGCATGTGGAGCTAATGAAATGATCATTAGTATGGCGAGAGCTATGTAAGAAATACGCCTCATCATCACTTATCTTCTGGTTCGGGCTTTAACCCTGCATAAATCTCTTTGCACGTTGGGCAGATTGGATACTTCTCAGGATCACGAGAAGGAATCCATTTCTTGCCACACAGAGCTCTGACAGCTTTTCCAGTCACGGCAGATTCTGTGATCTTTTCCTTCTTCACATAATGCGAAAATCGATCATGGCCACCATCATCTTCTTCAAGGTCGGGTCTAGTTAAGAGATCGGTATCAGAATCCGTCTCAATTCCACGCTTTCCAAAGAGGCCCATGAGGTGGATAAGAATACCTTTGGCGATGGCAAAACTACCTAGTAGAATTCACAAATGAAGGACTTACTGCGCACACAAGATCTCAGCCGCGATGATGTTGAGCTTTTGCTGGAAACCGCTGCGGCATTTGC
>JBEGPY010000049.1:0-8540 GCA_041181205.1 Actinomycetota bacterium
GTTAACGCCATAGAACATCACTGGTGCACCGTTTACTAAGAAGTCTTGGCCCTTTACTTCAACAGAGCGGAAGCCAATCTTTTGTTGTGAGACTTCAACAATGTTTCCATCTGGATCGATGAGCTCAACATGGAGCGTGTAGAGATGAGGCGATTCTGCTGACCAGGCTTTAACTTTAGGAATACGGGTATTTAAAGCGATTTTGCCCGCAGGCCATGGTTCATTTTCCAAAATAGCTTTCTTTGCATCTGCTGGGATATTGCCGTGCCAAAACTTTGCATGGAAATACTCATCACTTCTAGCCTTTAACTCTTCAGCGCGCTCAGTCCATTTAGGAGATTGGAAAGTCTTTAGCGTTGATTCAAGGTTTGCCGCTTTAACTTTTGGAAGCTCTTGAATGGATGCACGCAAGGTGTAGTTGTGGGTTGAAATGTTATCTATTGAGGCGATGTGCGCACGGATATCGAGTGTGCCTGTGGTGCGATCTTTTTCAAGACCAGCAGTTGTGTAGAAGCGTTCAATGAAAACCTTATTGGTTGCAAAGAGTTTTACTGAACGGGTAATTCCACCATGCCACCATTGGTCTTGGTCCTCAATGAATGTGGCATCAGACCATTTTGTAACATCAATGCGCACAACGTTGTTGCCTCGCTTAACAAAGCTTGTAACATCAAATTCTGCAGCAAGGCGTGAATCTTTAGTAAGACCCACTTCAACTCCGTTGATAAATACAACTGCTACAGATTCATATCCACCAAGGTGCAGAACAATGCGCTTACCTATCCATCCTTCAGGAAGATTAAAATCTCTCTCATATACTCCATGTGGATTTTCTTCTGGAACAAAAGGCGGTTGTTCTTCAAATGGCATTTGAGTATTTGTGTAGATGGGTTTATCGAAAAACACATCACTTTCTTCTTGCATCGTCCATAAACCGGGAACTGGGATTGATGCCCACTTGCGACCTAATGGCTCGCGTGGAGAGCGAAGTAGTTGGAAGCGCCATGTTCCATCTAGGCTGATTTTTTCTAAATGTTCGATGTTAAGCATCGGTAGACGATTTACTGCAGTTGTTTCTGGACTCATCCAGTAATTCGTCATCATGCGGGTAAGTCTGCCATTGAGCCTAGATTGGCGCCTAATCGCCCTTGATTAGCCTGATAGCCTTGGTCCAGACACTTAGAGTTCACGAAACAAGGACACAATTTCCCTATGAAGCTTCAACACATCACCGACCGTGAGATGAGTTGGCTCTCTTTCAATCAACGCGTTTTGGAGTTGGCCGAAGATCCTGGCATCCCCTTATTAGAGCGTGTGCGCTTCCTAGCAATTTTCTCTTCAAATCTTGATGAGTTCTTTATGGTTCGTGTGGCAACTTTGATGAGTAAGTTGGAAAACGGTGTAACAGCGGCAAATGTTGCTGGCATTACCCCAATGGAGTTAATGAAACAGGTTTCTCTTCGCACTAATGCTTTGATGAAGCGGAAGTCAGCAGTTTTTCATAATGAGATTATTCCTGCACTGAAAAATTCAGGAATCGAGTTTGTTCATTGGAATCAAATAGATGAAACTGAGCGTGGCTATGTCACTAAATTATTTCATGACCGAATCTTTCCAGTATTAACCCCTTTAGCTGTTGATCCTTCTCACCCATTTCCTTATATCTCAGGCTTATCACTGAACTTAGGTGTCATTGTTAAGAACCCATCTTCACAGGAAGAGTTCTTTGCTCGCGTTAAAGTGCCAGAGATTTTGCCTCGTTTTATTGCAACTGCAAAGACAGGCTCGACTAGATTCTTATCATTAGAGGATTTGATTGCTATTCACCTTCAGGAACTCTTTCCTGGAATGATTATTCAAGATCACTACACATTTCGTATCACTCGAAATCAGGATATGGATCTTGATGAAGAAGAATCAGAAGATATTTTGACATCTATTGAACAAGAGCTTGCTCGCCGCCGATTTGGTCCACCAGTGCGTTTGGAAATTGAAAGCGAAGTCGATGAGAAGTTAGTTACTCGTCTTTCTGAGGAACTAAAGATTAATCCAGAAAATGTGATTCATATTTCTGCGCCCCTTGATTTAACTTCACTCAACAAAATCGCAGATCTTGATTTCCCTGAATTAAAGTTTGATCGATATAGATCCAGAACTGCCAAAGCACTTGCCGAAGTAGATCAAGAAGACCCAGACCTATTTTTTGCAGCTATTCGCCAAGGTGAGATATTGCTCCATCACCCCTATGAATCATTCACTTCATCGGTGGTGCAGTTCCTACAAAATGCTGCCCAAGACCCACAAACTTTAGCAATTAAGCAAACGCTCTATAGAACCTCAGGTGATTCACCAATCATTGAAGCCCTTATTGAAGCGGCAGAGGCGGGAAAGCAAGTACTTGCAGTTATTGAAATTCGTGCACGATTTGATGAGCAAGCAAATGTGCGTTGGGCTAGAAAACTTGAAGCTGCAGGCGTGCACGTTGTTTATGGTCTCATGGGTCTAAAGACACATGCCAAGCTCTCACTTGTTATTCGTGATGAACCAAACGGACTTCGTCGCTACTGCCACATGGGCACAGGTAACTACAACCCAAAGACTGCTCGTATCTATGAAGATCTAGGAATTCTCAGTGCTGACCCAGAGTTAACTGAAGATCTCACAAAACTATTTAATCAACTCTCTGGCTTTGCTCCTCAATCAAAATATTCACGTTTACTAGTTGCACCTGCAACTCTACGTTCTGGAATTACTGAACGAATTGACCGTGAAATTAAGAACCATAAAGATGGAAAACAATCTGGGATTCAACTTAAACTCAACTCAATTCTTGATGAAGGCTTTGTTGCAAAACTTTATGAAGCATCTCAGGCAGGTGTGAAGATAGAGTTACTAGTGCGAGGAATTTGCGCCGTTCAACCAGGAATCAAAGGCATCTCAGAGACCATTACCGTGAAATCAGTTCTTGGTCGTTTTCTAGAACACTCACGAATCTTCCATTTCATTAATGCTGGAGATCATGAGTATTGGATAGGTAGCGCTGACTTGATGGGTCGTAACCTTGATCGCCGCGTGGAGAGTCTGGTGCGCATTGATAAGAAGGATCATCAGAATCGCCTGCAAGAGATTCTTGATTTAGGTTTGAGTCCAAATAGTTCAAGCTGGCAGCTCTCTGGGATTGATTGGACGCGTGTGAGTAAGAATAAGCAGGGAGAGGCTTTGCTTGATGTGCACTCAGCCTTTATCCATACCTACTCAAAGGATCGCTAAATGAGCCCAGATCGCGAAGTCATTTATGCCGCTGGCGCAGTTCTTTGGCGCCAAGTTGGAAAAAAGAAGCTTGAGTTAGCGGTCATCCACCGCCCACGTCATGACGACTGGGCATTACCAAAAGGAAAATTAGATTCTAATGAAACGATGATTGGCTGCGCATATCGCGAAGTGATGGAAGAGACAGGATATGCACCAATATTTGGTCCAGAAATTGGTGATGTTACATATGAAGTTGATGGCATTAGAAAGATTGTTAAGTATTGGTCTGCCCAGGCTATAGGTGAGCCAACAGGGACTACTGATCTGCAAGAAGTAGATCAACTTCTCTGGTTATCACCGGCTGATGCTAAGAAGAAATTAACGTTAGAAGATGACAAGTCACTTGTGGACTTCTTCCTGGAGTTTAACTCTGGCACAACACCACTTGTTCTTCTGCGCCACGCTAAAGCGGTCAAGCGTGAAGATTGGGATGGAGATGATGGAGATCGTCCGTTAGCTCAACTCGGACAGATTCAATCTAAGCGAATGCTTTCGCTCTATCTGCCTTATGGCATTCAAGAGATTCACTCTTCAGATGCCCAGCGTTGCATTGAAACGATTGATCCGATGGCTCGCTCACTAAAAATGAATCCTATTTACTCTGCTGATTTAAGTGAACACAGCTTTGCTAAAGATAACGAAGCTCCCCTTGATTATGCACAAGATTTAATGGATCAAGGTAAAAGTGTGATTATCTGCAGCCATAACCCTATTTTACCTAAGCTATTAAAGAAATTAATTGGCAAAAAGAACTTTAAGCAGCTTGATCAAAAGCTTGAACCTGGTGAGGCATGGGTTTTGCATTACAGAGATGGCGAAATCATTGCTATTGACTGGGTTGAAGCACCAAAAGCTTAATTATTAAGCCAGTCCAAGCGGCGCAGCACAACACCTTCGCGCAACGCCCACGGGCATATTTCCACACGATCTAGATCCAATGCCGTCATAGTTGCGTGTGCAACTATTGCTCCAGCAACAATTTGTTGGGCTCGGCTATTTGAAACTCCCGGTAGCTCTGCCCGAGATTTATCGGTCATATCTGCAAGTTTTGAGGCCATTGCTTTTAGGTTTGCACTTTCTAAATACTTTGGGTTTTCATTAAACATATGTCCAGATAAACGGGCTAGAGTTCTAAAAGTCTTGCTCGTTGCAACAAAATGGTTTGCATCATGGGCACGAAGAATTGCAGGGAGTTCATCTTCTAACTTACTGCTCACAAATTCCTCTAAAAACTTAACGCCTTTTGAACTATAGGGATCCCCGCTCAAGAAATCTCTCGTTAATCGCGCAGCACCTAATGGCAATGACAATGTCGCTTCTGGGTTTTCATCAACACCTGAGGCAATTTCAAGTGAGCCACCACCAATATCTAGAACGAGAAGTTTTCCTGCCGACCAACCTAACCAGCGGCGCACAGCCAAAAACGTCATACGAGCTTCTTCATCACCAGTAAGGATTTGTAAGTCAATCTGGTGGCGTTGATTAATATCTTCAATAATTGTTGGACCATTCTTAGCATCACGAATAGCCGAGGTTGCAAAAGCTAAAATCTCATCTGTTTGGTTTTCATTAGCGTGTGCCACAGCATCAGCAACAGCTTGATGCAGGAGATCAATTCCTTTGGCAGTAATAGAACCTGATGTATCAAGATATTCAGTGAGTCGTAGTTCGACTTTGAAATTTGTGGCCGGGGATGGACGAGCGCCCAGGTGTGCATCCATTACCTGTAAATGGATGGTATTTGAGCCCACATCTAGAACGCCTAATCTCACCGGCACAACCTATCGTTGAGGCTGGGCTGAACCCACGATTTTAAGTTTTTGGATTCCACTGCCATAATTGCCGCTGGTCGAAAGATCGATACGTGTTCGCACGTAGGCCTCTCTAGCTCAGTGGTAGAGCAGCGCACTTGTAATGCGCAGGTCGTCAGTTCAATCCTGACGGGGGGCTCGTAGGGTTAACCGGCACGGCCCAAAAGGGCCTAGCCATTGTCACCTGCATGGATTCACGCATTAATCCCTTATCAGTTGTTGGAATGCGATCAGGGGATGCCAAGATTTTGCGCAATGCTGGAGCACGTGTGACTGATGACGTTTTGCGTACATTGGTCTTGGCAACATATTTGTTAGGTGTCAAAAGAATCTTGATCATGCCTCACACCAACTGCCGTATGGCACAAGTGGATGAGGCTGAAATTCACCGTGAGATTGATACCAAATACGGCATTGACACATCAGAGCTTGAGTTTAAGACCGTGGCTGATCAAAAGGCTTCTTTGATTGAAGATGTGAAGTTAGTTCGAAACTATCGCTTACTTAATAAGGGCGTTTCAGTGGGCGGTGCAATTTATGATGTTGCAACAGGAAAAATTACTCCGATTGATTGTTAGTTCGCCGAATTGGTGAGCGCGTAATTGGGTAGCTCAGATCTTCTAGAAACTGCATCATGACCGCGATAGCTAGTGCAGGTTTTTCCTTAATTAAACTATGTGATGTACCTGGGATGATTGCTAACTGGCCAAGCGGCAAAGCCTCATAGAGAGAAATAGTGTGATCGTGAGCAATCACATCATCATCTCCGGCCATAACTAAAACTGGGCATTGAATAGATGCAAGTTCACTTATAGAGATATCAGGCTCAGTTTTCCAAATCTCATTCATTCGCTTGATTTTCTCCAGCAGAGTGTGCGGAGCATCAGGTGAAATTAAGTTGTATTCAGCTTGATCTTCTTCAGAGACATTTGCTTCATCAAAATCACTTAACGGTGCGCTGTAATGGTAATTAGCCCCAAATGCCACAATAGATTTCACTAACTCAGGTCGCTTTATTGCAACCATAAGGGCAATGATTCCGCCATCGCTATAACCAATGAGATGAGCAGGTTCTTTAACCACATCTTCTAAATAAGCAATTGCTTCTTGGCATTGAAATTCAAAATGCAGACTTCCAGATTGATCACCGGTGAAACCATGTCCGGCCCGATCGTATGCAAAGACATGAAATTGATCTTCAAGTGGTGGAACCATCAAGTAATCCCAGGCAGAAGTCTTACTTAATCCGCCGTGAAGTAAAACTACGGCTTCGCCATCATGTTCCCACTCGTAGTTATATACCTGATGATTTCGCAGATTTATATATTCAGGCATTACAAGGAATCCATAATGTGACGATTACCGCGATCAAAAGTTAAGTAGTTCCAAGTCCAGTCGGCCATCGTGCCAATCTTGTTGCGCCCACCTAATAGATAGAACAAGTGCAACCATAACCAGGCATACCAAGCCGGAATTCCTGCCAGACGGAAATTTTTCACTTCAACGATAGCTTTGTGACGCCCAATGGTGGCCATTGATCCTTTATCAATGTATTTAAAATCTTCTAATGCTTGCCCGTTGGCTAGGCGCTTTATCTGCTTTGCGATGAATCTTCCTTGCTGCATGGCAACAGGTGCAACCATGGGAAGAAAACGTCCATCTTTTCCTACAAAACCTGCGACATCACCGATAGCAAAGATGCCTGGGTAATGCTTGACCTGCAATGTGTTATCGACATCAATGCGTGTGCTTACAAGCGGAAGATTAAGTTTTTCGCTGGCAGGCTCACCTTTAACGCCAGCTGCCCAAATAGTTATCTCTGAAGGAATTGATTCACCATTCTTTATAATAATCGATCGTGGTTTTAACTCTGCCACTGCAGTATTTACTAGAACATTCACGCCAAGCTTTTCTAAATCCTTTTTTGCTCGTGCTGATAATTTCTCTGAAAACATAGGCAGAATTCGAGGACCAGCTTCAATCAAACTGATTCGCATGTGTGATGCCGCATGAGCTTGATCATTTTTAAGGGGGCCGCGAACTAATTCAGCAAAGGCGCCAGCCATTTCAACGCCAGTTGGTCCACCACCAACCACGCAAATTGAAAAGATTGTGTCATCTTCAAAGCGGCAGAGATCTTCAAATCGACGCATCACCTCTGCGCGAATCAATAAAGCTTCGCTCACACTTTTCATTCCAAGTGCGTGTTCTGTGACCCCTGGGATTCCAAAATCTGCAGTCACAGAGCCAAGTGCAACAACGAGTTGATCGAACTCTAAAACTTCACTGCTATCTAACTTAATTGTCTTGTTCTTATGGTCCACGGAAATAGGAGAGCCCATTCGAAACTGGACTCCAGTTTTTCTAAGTGCGCCGCGAATTGGATGGGCCACATGGTCTGCTGCAAGACCTGCCGTGGAGACCTGATAGAGCAGCGGTAAAAAGGTTTGGAAGTTGTGGCGATCAACCACAGTGACATGGGCAATATCTGCCATGGCCCGGGCAGCGGTGAGTCCGCCAAAGCCGGCGCCGAGTATTACTACCCGGGGCTTTTGAGATGTCTTTTCCATGGAGTAAGTCTAGGCTTCTCAACATGTCCTCGCCCAATCAAAGCCGCAAGTACCTTGTCACAGGTGCATCTGGCTACGTGGGTGGCCGTTTAGTGCGCGCGTTAGTTGATGAAAGTAGCGATGTTCGAATTTTAGTACGTGATAAATACAAGATTCTTAGCCAACCGTGGGCAACGCAAGTAGATATTTGTGAGGGTAGTGCTGAAAACATTGCTGACATGGACCGGGCATTAACTGGGGTTCACACAGCTTTCTACCTTTTGCACTCTATTAATTTAGGTCCAAATTTTGATGAGATTGAAAGCCAGATGGCAAAAAACTTTGCCCAAGCTGCGCAGCGCGCTGGAGTTTCACAGATTATTTATTTGGGTGGAATTGCTAACGATGTAAACATCAGTAAGCACCTTGCATCACGGGCAATGACTGGCAAGTCATTAGCAACTACTTCTGTGCCAGTTCTAGAGCTGCGTGCGGGAATCATCATAGGATCTGGTTCTGCAAGCTTTGAAATGTTGCGCCACTTAACCCACCGCCTACCAATTATGACCACGCCAAAATGGGTGATGAATAAGACTCACCCAATAGCTATTCGAGATGTGCTGTATTACTTAAAAGCAGTTGCAAAGTTAGAGACACCGGTAAATCGAGTATTTGATATCGGTGGCCCAGAGGTGCTTTCTTATGCAGATATGATGCAAAAGTTTGCAAAACTATCTGGGTTAAAAAAGCGCTGGATTATCAAAATTCCCGTGTTAACACCTGGGCTTTCAAGTCTCTGGATTGGTTTAGTAACACCCGTTCCAACAGCCCTTGCACGGCCACTAGTGGGATCACTAATTAGTGAAGT
>JBEGPY010000050.1:0-9953 GCA_041181205.1 Actinomycetota bacterium
AGCGCTTGCAGATGGAACTGCACCGACCACATCATTTGTATTGATATTTGAAATTACTACTTGGGCAATCCCAACAACAAATAGTGACATTACAGAGATCATCACAAGAACTTTCCAAGAAACTTTGCGAGCTTCGGCTGGTAAACGCATAACGCTATTTTCAATAAGCAATTCTTTGATTGAGCGGGTTTCACCACCTTGCTCTTCTTCATAGAGGCGGATGAACTCTTTTTGATCAGCTTTCAATATTGAGGCGATATTGCGCACGTGGCCGCGTGCATAAGTTTCGCCGCCGCACTGGGAAAAATTATTTTTTTCTATCTCACTCAAAACGCTTATTCGAATATTGGTTTTGGCAGCCAAATCTTCAAGTGAAAGGCCCGCGTCTTTACGCGCCAATCAAAGATCCAAGTGACATCGTGACTGGTCCTTAAGGGATATTACTTCTGCCGATGAGAGTCCAAGTCTAGAACTGGGGCATCCCCCGTGGCTATAGAGCGGTGTGAGAACGGGGGGTGAAATGTCTGTTAACCCCCAGGAAAGGTTGTGTTAGTAATCCCGTAAGGTCGCTAAAACAGAATCGAGTTCATCTGGCTTGACCAAAACTGTTCGGGCCTTGGAGCCTTCAGATGGTCCGACAATTCCTCGGGACTCCATTAGATCCATTAGGCGTCCAGCTTTAGCAAAACCAACGCGAAGTTTTCTTTGCAACATGGAAGTGGAACCAAACTGTGTTCCGACAACTAATTCAACTGCTTGTAACAAAATATCTAAATCATCACCGATCTCTTTATCAACCATCTTGGGATGTGATTGAACGGCAGTAACATCATCGCGATAACGCGGTTTTAACTGCTTCTTCACGTGTGTTGTAACCGCTTCAATTTCACGCTCTGAAACATATGCACCTTGAATACGAACCGCTCGGCTAGCTCCCATAGGAATAAAGAGAGCATCACCTTGACCAACAAGTTTTTCAGCACCTGGGCTATCTAAAATAACTCTGCTATCTGCCAAAGAACTCGTGGCAAATGAGAGTCTAGAAGGAACATTTGCCTTAATCAGGCCAGTAACAACATCCACAGAGGGGCGCTGGGTGGCAAGGACTAAGTGAATACCAGCAGATCTAGCTAGCTGTGTAATGCGCACAACAGATTCTTCCACTTCCTTGGCTGCCACAATCATCAAATCTGCAAGTTCATCAATGATGACAAGTAGGTATGGATAAGGCTCAACTGTGCGATCACTTCCAGGAGGCACGATTACCTTGCCAGCACGAACGGCCTTATTGAAATCATCTATATGTCTAAAGCCAAAAGTTGAAAGGTCTTCATAGCGCAAATCCATCTCGCGCACTACCCATGTAAGAGCATCTGCCGCTTTTTTTGGATTAGTAATAATAGGTGTAATTAAATGCGGAATACCCTCATAGGCAGTGAGTTCAACGCGCTTAGGGTCAATCAGAACTAATCGGACTTCATCGGGTGTAGCACGCACTAAAATCGAAGTAATCATGGCGTTAATCATTGAAGATTTACCAGCACCGGTCGCTCCTGCAACTAATAGGTGAGGCATTTTTGCAAGGTTTGCACACACAAAGTTGCCTTCAACATCTTTTCCAAGTGCAACCAACATGGGGTGGTGATCTTGACCGGCGACTGATGAGCGCAAAACATCGCCTAAGGCAACTATTTCACGATCTGCATTTGGGATTTCAATTCCCACCGCTGATTTGCCTGGAATTGGAGAAAGGATTCGCACATCACCGCTGGCAACGGCATAAGAAATATTCTTAGAAAGGGCGGTAATGCGCTCGACTTTCACGGCATTTCCCAGTTCAACTTCATAGCGCGTAACCGTTGGCCCACGCATAAAGCCAGTTACTTGGGCATCAATTTCAAACTGTGCAAATACTTCCGTTAGAGCTGCAACTACTAATTCATTAGCTTTGCTCTTAGCTTTTGCTGCAGGGCCAGTGCGCAGTAAATCAGCAGGCGGCAGTTCATATGTTGAATCAGGGGTGAGTAAGAGTTGTTCAGGTCGCCGAGTAGCTGTTTGGGCAGTTACTACCGGAGATATCGGAATTGGAACAGTGAACTCTTCATCAAAGCTCTCTTCATCTAGCTCTTCATCTTCTTCCACTGGTTCATTCCAGCCAGCAACAATCGGTGTTTCAAAAGGTGGAGTATCTGTGATTTCGAAACCTTCAACCTTGATGGGTCTTTCAGGTCGCTTAGACCATAACCAACTAATGCTGGATGTGAAGCGATCTAGAACTTGCGATACTGGCGTGGCAGTAACAACCAATAAACCAAAGATGAAGACAATGATTAACACGGGATAAGTAAGTACCGAAGTCATCAGCGAAACCAACGGCGTGGTTACTGCATAACCAATCCAGCCGCCACCTTCGCGCATTGCCGTAGCACCTGTGCCAATAGAGCCATTGAGCAAATGTGAAATACCAGTTGATGAGAGAAGTAGTGTCAAAGTACCAACTACTACTCGACCGAGAGCAGCTTTGTCTTCAGGAGTTCTAAATAGTTTGAAGGCAAAATAAATCAAAACAAGTGGTGTGATAAAACCGATGCGGCCAAAGCCTCCATACACAAATGCATAGACTGCGCGGCCAACAATGTTGTCGGCGTGAAACCATGTTCCTGCTGTGGCAACGAGTGCGAGGATGAGAATGAGAAATGCCATTCCATCGCGCTGATGTGCTGGATCTAAATCACGAGCACCGCGAGCTATGAAGCGAACTGAGTTACCAAGAATTTTTGCGATGAATCGCCAGATTGCAGCTAAGCCTCTTCCGAGCGCGCCACCTACTGCGCCGCTTTTGGATTTAGATTTTTTCTTAGCCACACTCCTCATCGTAAAGGATGAGTAATTTCTTAGCGCCTAGGCGCGCCGTTCTTAAACTTCAATAACAACAGGGACAATCATCGGCTTTCGGCGATGTTCTCCCCCAACCCATCCACCAACGGTCTTTCGGACAATCTGCGAAAGCTGATGTGTTCCATTAATTCCTTCGGCAACAGCTGCAGCCAATGCCTTCTCAATCTTTAATTTCACATCATCAAAGAGCGCCATATCTTCATTGAAACCACGTGCATGGATATCAGGTCCGGCAACGATCTTTCCGCTTTGTGAATCAATCACCACAATGACTGAAATGAATCCCTCTTCACCAAGAATGCGACGATCCTTCAGTGATGCCTCTGTAATATCACCAATACTTTGTCCATCAACATAAACAAATCCACATGGGACAGAACCAACAACTGATGCTTCATGATCAATTAAATCGACCACAACGCCATTTTCAATAATCAATGCATGTGATCGTGGTACTCCGGCTTGAATAGCAAGCTCAGCATTTGCCTTCATATGGCGCCATTCACCATGGATGGGCATGACATAGCGTGGCTTAACGATGTTGTAGCAATAGAGAAGCTCACCAGCTGCTGCATGTCCTGAAACATGGACCATGGCATTAGCTTTGTGTACAACCTTGGCACCAAAGCGAGTGAGTTCATTAATGACTCTAAAGACTGAATTCTCATTTCCAGGAATCAGTGAGGAAGCCAAAATAACTGTGTCGCCTTCCCCCACACGGATCTGATGGTCACCATTTGCCATTCGAGATAGCGCGGCCATCGGTTCACCTTGAGAGCCAGTGCAAATCAAAACAACATTGTCATCAAAGGAGTCCAGATCCTTGGCATCCATAACGATTCCAGGTGGAACTGTTAGGTAACCCATATCTTGTGCAATCTTCATATTTCGAACCATGGAGCGTCCAATAAAGATAACTTTTCTATCGTGTATTACAGCTGTGTCTATCACTTGCTGAACGCGGTGCACGTGGGATGAAAATGAAGCCACAATTACCCGGCGCTTTGTTGAACCAATAACGCGATTGAGCGCGGGCATGATTTCGCGCTCTGATGGCGTAAAGCCTGGAATGTCAGCGTTCGTTGAATCAACCATAAATAGATCAACGCCTTCTTCACCCAAACGAGCAAAGGTGCGCAGATCTGTAATGCGACCATCGAGTGGAAGTTGATCCATCTTAAAATCACCAGTTGCAAGGACTCGGCCTGCATCAGTGTTAATCACAACTGCCAACGCATCTGGAATCGAGTGGTTTACGGCAACAAATTCAAGTTCAAATGGTCCAACATCTTCATGCCCACCTTCGCGAACTTCGCGTGTAAGTGGAGTGATTCGATGCTCTTTCAGCTTTGCTGTAATAAGGGCCAATGTGAGTGCTGATCCATAAATGGCAATGTCACCTCGTTCGCGCAGTAGATAAGGAAGCGCACCGATATGGTCTTCGTGACCATGGGTGAGAAATACTCCAACAACATCATCTAAGCGATCACGAATATATGAGAAATCTGGAAGGATTAAGTCAATTCCCGGCTGGGTATCTTCAGGAAATAGAACTCCGCAGTCAACGATTAGTAGCTTTCCTTTAGTTTCAAATACGGTCATGTTTCGGCCGATTTCACCTAAGCCGCCAAGGGCGACAATGCGCAATCCCCCTTTTACTAAAGGTGAGGGTAATCCGAGATCTGGGTGAGGATGATTCATTATTTAATTGCTACGCCACCTGCGCGTAGGTCGTCACGCAACTGCACAACTTGCGCATCTGTTGCATCGACTAGAGGAAGACGGGTATATCCACCAGGTAGACCCATTAATGTCAGTGCAGCTTTAGTCATGATGGCACCTTGTGTGCGGAACGTTCCAGTAAATACTGGTAGCAATTGCTGATGAATCTCTAGTGCGCGAGCAGGATTGCCTGCAAACCACGCGTTCAGCATCTCTTTGAGCTCTGATCCAACTGTGTGACCACACACTGAAACGAAACCAACCGCTCCTACTGATAGAAGTGGCAAATTGAGGATGTCATCACCTGAATACACAGGAATTCCGCAGCTCTTGATTACCCACGAGGTTGCTGCAACATTTCCTTTTGCGTCTTTTAGCGCAACAATTGAAGGGTGCTCGAAGAGTTCAACGATTGTGTCAGACTCAATTTCTACCCCTGTGCGACCAGGAATGTCATAGATCATCATTGGTAAACCTGTTGCATTGGCCATTGCCAAGAAGTGAGCCTTGATGCCAGCTTGTGGTGGCTTGTTGTAATAAGGAGTAACTACCAAAATTCCATCTGCGCCAGCTGCTTCGCTGCGCTTGGCTTGATTGATTGAATAATCAGTTTCATTATCGCCAGCACCGGAAACAACCTTGATCTTTGCTCCAACTACACGCTTAACAACTTTAATAATCTCCTCTTTTTCAGAGGATTTAGTCGTAGGAGCTTCACCTGTTGTGCCATTAACGACAATGCCATCATGGCCAGTCTTAACAAGATGATCAGCGATCTTTTCAACGCCATCCCAATCAATGGAGCCATCTTTTTTAAATGGCGTGACCATTGCGGTCAACATGCGGCCAAATGGCGCTGGCGTACTCATGCGGGTACTACCCGTTTTATGGGGCGATGCGACCAGACTTTTCGAAGGCCCCGTATGTAAGGGGCATTAATTGTGCGAACTCTGCTTCCATTTTCTCGGCCACCATCTCAATTTCACGTTGAGGATAGCTTGGAAAGTGTGAGCCTTCACGGGATGTGCGAAGGGATAAAAAGTTCATAAGTGCACGGGCATTCATGGAAACATACATAGATGAATAAGTGGCCACTGGTAAAACAGCACGCGCAACTTCGCGGGCAACTCCAGCATCTAACATTTTTTGATAACTATCGTATGCAACTATGTAAGCAGCCTTCATTGAGTTAACAGTGATTTCAAACTGCTCAGCTGTGCCATCTTCAAATGTGTAGGCACCAGTTTTTCCAACTTGAATGAGTTTGCGCTCCTTAGATGGAATATAGAAAACAGGTTTTAATTCGCGGTAACGGCCGCTCTCTTCATTGTATGAAGCGATGCGGTGGCGCATGAACTCACGGAAGACAAATATTGGTGCTGAGATAAAGAAAGTCATTGATGTATGTTCAAAAGGTGATCCATGGCGCTCACGTGCAAGGTAGTTGATCAATCCAGCAGAGCGGGCTGGGTCTTCACCGATCTCTTCCATTGACTGTTCACCAGCAGTTGAAACACGCGCTGCCCAGATTACATCGGCATCACTTGCACTGGCTTTTACTAATTCAACGGTTACATCGTCTCTAAATATGATTTCCTCAGGCATGGCCACACCCTATAAGGGGCTGGGTTTGAGTCTTTGGATATCTACGGCAGAATGTCTGCGTGTCCAGAATTGAATCCACCACATTGCGCGATTCTCTGAGCGTTTCCATCACAGTTGGGGCATATGGAACGGCTTTTGGAGCCGCCTCCGTTGCAAATGGCTTTTCACTTCTGCAAACGTGCTTGTTATCACTTCTAACATTTTCTGGTGCATCGCAGTTTGCAGTTATCGGAGTTCTCGGCGCCGGCGGTGGTGCAATCAGTGGAATAGCAACTGCATCACTACTTGGAATTCGAAATGGCGTGTATGGCGTGATTATGGCGCCTCGATTGAAAGTAAAAGGACTCAAGCGAATTATTGCTGCCCAAATAACAATTGATGAATCAACTGCAGTTGCATTAGGTCAAGAAGTTCGCGGAGAAAAAGCCATGCGCCAAGGTTTTTGGCTCACCGGCTTTGGTGTCTTTCTATTCTGGAATCTATTCACAGTAGCTGGAGCCCTTGGTGCACAAGCCATGGGAGATATCCGTGCATGGGGTCTTGATTCTGCTGTGCCAGCCGCGTTCTTCGGCCTTGTGTGGCCACGCTTAAAAACAAAACGCGATCGCATCCTTGCCGTGTCTTGTGTCGTCTTTGCATTGGTCATGACACCGATTTTGCCGGCAGGCCTGCCAATTATTGCAACAGCATTCATTGCCATAGCAGTTGGGCTGCGCAAATGAACTCATTTTGGATAGCAACGATAGGAACGAGCGTGATTGCTTTCGCTCTTAAATACGCTGGTCATAATGTGCCAGAGAGAATTTTTGCCCACCCTAAAGTGCAATCAATTAACGCTTTGATTCCTATTGCACTGCTGAGTGCTTTGGTTGCCGTGCAAACCTTTACCGAAAAAACACAGCTCATGATTGATCATCGCTTTGCAGGCGTATCGGCAGCGGTAATAGCTCTTATTCTTAAAGCACCATTTCCAGTTGTAGTAATAAGTGCAGCTCTAACATCAGCTGCAATCTATAACTGGTTCTAGATAATTTGAAGAGCTTGAAGCTTTGCCTTCAAGTCATTATCTGATGGCTCTGTTAAGTGAGTGCCATCAGAGAAAACAATAACTGGGATAGAGCGCATTCCACCGTTAATTTTAAGAACTACCGCTTCTGCCGCAGAATCTGACTCAATATCAATAAGTGTGTATTCCACATTTAACTCTTCAAATAAACGCTTTGAACGACGGCAATCTCCGCACCAGTCAGCGCTATACATTGTGATTTGATTTTTTGACATGTGGATCTCCCTCTACATGAACTTATCTAGGCCATGTGTCAGGCCTGGATGTGAAACTACATTTCTAATACCAAGGATTACTCCTGGCATAAAACCTGCTCGATCCAGTGAGTCGTGACGAATCGTTAACGTCTCCCCTAGTCCACCAAGGATTACCTCTTGGTGTGCAACTAATCCTCGTGCGCGCACTGAGTGCACTGGAATATCTCCCACTTTTGAACCACGAGCACCATCGAGGGCCGTTGTTGTGGCATCTGGTTGGGCTCCAAGACCTGCTTCTTTGCGGGCTTTGCTCATGAGTTCTGCTGTGCGAGATGCCGTACCACTTGGCGCATCTACTTTAAGAGGGTGATGCAATTCAATAATTTCAGCAGATTCAAAATAACGTGCTGCTTTTTCAGCAAACTCCATCATTAACACTGCGCCAATTGCAAAGTTAGGGGCAATGAGAACTCCAACAGATGGATTTGCAGCCAACCAACCCTTAACTTTTGCAAGCTTTGCATCATCAAAGCCGGTTGTGCCCACAACAACGTTTATTCCATTATTAATAAGAAATTCAAGGTTTGCCATGACCGAATCTGGTGTAGTGAAATCAACAACTACCTTTACGCCAGAATCCTTTAACTGTTCAAGTGCATCACCAAGATCTAGCGCTGCAACAAGGCTCAAGCCTTCAGTGTATTCAACAGCCTTTACGACCTCTGAACCCATGCGACCTTTTGCGCCTAGGACTGCAACGTTAATCATTTCAATACCTTTTCAAATTTCGACGTGTTTTTAAATGGACCCACAAGTGCAAGCGTAGGCGTTTTGGTCAAAAAGGCGCCAGCAATTTCCCGTATGTCCTGCTCATTTACGCGTGAAATAGATTTCAAAATATCGTCAAAGCCCGTAACTTGGCCATAAACAATCTCATTCTTACCAATTCTAAACATGCGCGAGCCTGAGTCCTCTTGGCTCAAAACAAGTGAGCCACGAACTGCTCCCTTGGCCCTTTCAATCTCTTCGTACGTCATACCGTTATCAACAACATCGGCTAGGACTTCGCGGATAATCTCCACAACTTCAACAGCCTTTGCTGGATTACATCCAGCATAGAAACCTATCTGACCACTGCCTGCATATTGCTGGGCATAGGCATAGACAGAGTATGCAAGACCACGCTTTTCACGGATCTCTTGGAACAAACGAGATGACATTCCACCACCGAGAGCCGATGCAAGAACACCCATTGCAAAACGGCGATCATCATGACGGGCAACGCCCTCCATGCCATAAAACATATGTGCTTGCTCGGTCTTGCGCGAGATTAAACCAACGCTTTGCTGTTTAGCTTTTCTATCTTGTGCATTTGAGCGAATGACTGGAGCGCCCATGACATCTAGGAAGCCATCAACAGAAAGGGCTGCTTCAACCATTGCAACTACCTTTTTATGCTTAATGTTTCCCGCAACTGCCACAACAAGAGCCCTAAGGGAGTGTCGCCGTAGTAAGTCTCGGCATATAAATCATGGACTAAATCACTTGGATCATCATCGCGCATGGCGATTTCTTCTAAAACAACCTTGCGCTCAGCATCAACATCAAGGGCTGAAACCACAGATGATGTAATTAGATCTGAAATCACATCGATTGCCATAGGCAAATCTGTATCAATGACACGTGCATAGAAGCAGGTGTATTCCTTAGAGGTAAAAGCATTCATCTCGCCACCCACTGATTCAATGGAAGATGAGATTTCAAGTGCGCTGCGTCGCTGCGTTCCTTTGAAGAGTAAATGCTCTAGAAAGTGAGAAGCCCCAGCAGTTGCCGGGGATTCATCACGTGATCCAACATTTACCCAGATACCAATTGCGGCACTGCGCACCGAAGAAACTTCTTCAGTAACGATGCGCAGACCGCTAGGTAAAACTGAACGACGTACGCTCATTTATTCTGCAGAACCAGTTGTTCCATCTTCAAGAACTGGAACCAAAGACAACTTGCCCTTTGGATCAATCTCGCCGATTTCAACCTGAATCTTGTCGCCAACCTTCATGACCTCTTCCAAGTTCTCAATGCGCTTTCCACCATGCATCTTGCGAATCTGAGATACGTGGAGCAAGCCATCTTTACCTGGCATCAATGAGATGAAAGCACCAAATGCTGCAAGCTTGACAACGGTACCGAGGTAGCGCTCTCCAACTTCTGGCATCTGTGGGTTAGCAATTGCATTGATTTGAGCACGAGCAGCTTCAGCTGATGGACCATCAACTGCGCCGATATAGATCGTGCCGTCATCTTCAATTGAAATATCTGCGCCAGTTTCTTCTTGAATCTGGTTAATAATCTTGCCCTTAGGCCCAATTACTGCACCGATCTGATCAACTGGAATCTTCACAGAGATAATGCGTGGAGCAAATGGGCTCATCTCATCTGGGCCATCAATTGCTTCATTCATTACA
>JBEGPY010000051.1:0-5174 GCA_041181205.1 Actinomycetota bacterium
TCTTTTGCATGCAGTCAAAGAAAGTGCAGGCGATGAGCGCAATAGAGCTAAAGAGCATTTGCTTTCACTCTTTGCCTTAGTAGATCCAGCCGATCCACGCTTAACTGCAGCCCGTAGCGCTTTAGCGAATGCCCTATTTTAAGATGAGCACGCTTACGGGTAAAAGAGAGCTTATTTATCTAAGAATTCTCTTCTTTACATTTGGTGTAACCATCATGTCCTGGGTTCCTCGCTTTCCAGAAGTTAAAGATGCACTCAACCTAACAAATGGTGGCTTTGGCTCACTGATTAGTACTGGCTCCTTAGGATCACTCATTTCACTGCTGACTGTGGGACATGTTGTTCACAGAATCGGCGTTAAAAGAGTTCTGCACGCTGCTTCCTTCTTTCTTATGGCAACGTTGATAATTCTTACAACCGTTGATTCACCTCTTGTATTTTTCTTTGCAAATATTATCTTTGGCGCTGCTATCTCGGCATTTCATATTTCAATTAATGCCCAAGGCTTCAACTATCAAGATCGCATAGGAAAATTCATTATTACGCAGATGAGTGGGCTATGGAGTGCAGGTGCATTAATCACCGCCTTTATATCGGGATTTCTAGTTGACCGTGTCTCGCTACACCTTCATATTGGAGTTTTGACTGTACTTATATTTCTCGTTCAAACGATAGTGATTAACGCCCTCGCACCAGAACTTCTCAGGGCTAATCAAGATGCAGACATTGAATATAAGTTTAAGGAGCTTTTTGCGGGATTTTCCTTTGATCGACTTATCTCATTGGGCCTTATTTGTGCAATTTTTCTAGAATTCGCATTGAGCGACTGGGCAACTATCTATACAAAGGAAGAAATTGGAATTAAGAGCGGTATTAATACTTTGCCATTTATTCTCTTCACCATGTGGATGATTTTTGGAAGATTCACCGTGCATTATCTATTGCCACGGTTCACGTTAGAGCGTTTAGCTGTTCATGCATCACTGCTTGCCGGTACTTCTTTTCTTGTGAGTATTTTTCTAGCTAGAACACTTTTTGCTTCAAATCAAGATATTGGATTTTTAGTTATATGCATCGGTTTCTCTCTAGCCGGTCTTGGAAGCTCATTCCTCGGGCCAACATTTATGACTGCAGCTAATGCCCGCTCAGAGCACCCTGCTAGCGTCGTTATTGGCCATGTGGGCGTTGCAAATATTATTTTGGCCTTCATTTTAAAGTGGGTTGTTGCCTGGACGGCCCAAGCCACATCTTTATCAATTGGTCTATTGATTCCAGGAATTCTCTTACTAACCGTTCCCTTTTTCGCAAAAGCCCTTAAGAACCTTTAAACCACATCGTTGCAAGCAGGGGAGAGTTCGCTTCTTGCAATTCTTGAGATCAACCTGAACCTTCGGTATTGCCAGCTTCTGCAGCCAAGACATCATCAATACGATACTTTTCCATCGCTTGAGTAACAACGCGCTCTTTGATGTCACCTTGTTTACACAGTTGCTGCAATACAGCCACTGCTATTGATTCAGCATCAACTTTAAAGTGACGGCGCAGCGCACCGCGTGTGTCTGATAATCCAAAGCCATCAGTTCCAAGTGAATTGAAGGGTGCATCAATCCATGGTGCTACTTGATCTTGCACTGAGCGCATGTAATCACTGACAGCAATAACTGGACCCTTATGTCCATCTAGCTTCTTAGAAATGTATGCACGTTGTTCATCTTTTGGATGAAGCAGATTATGTCGATCAGTTTCAAGTCCATCACGACGAAGTTCATTCCATGAAGTTACAGACCAGACAGAGGCATTAACACCCCAGTCATTGGCAAGAAGCTGTTGGGCCTTGAGCGCCCAGTTCACACCAACACCTGATGCCAAAATTTGTGCTGATTTCTTCCGTGATTTAGCTGCAGGAGAGTAGAGATAAATACCCTTAAGCAGTCCATCCACGTCAAGGTTTTCAGGCTCGGCTGGATGCACGTATGGCTCGTTATAAACAGTGATGTAGTAATAAATGTTTTCGCTGTTCTCACCATACATACGGCGCAAACCATCTTTAACAATATGTCCCAGTTCAAAAGCAAAAGCTGGATCATAAGAAACTACTGCTGGGTTAGTTGAGGCAAGAAGTGGTGAATGACCATCTTCATGCTGTAGACCTTCACCGTTAAGTGTGGTGCGACCAGCTGTTGCCCCGATTACGAAGCCACGAACCAACTGATCTGCTGCGGCCCAGAAAGCATCTCCTGTGCGCTGGAAACCAAACATTGAGTAGAAGATATAAATAGGAATCATTGGTTCATCGTGTGTCGAGTAAGAAGAGCCCACTGCAGTAAAGGATGCAACAGAGCCGGCCTCATTAATTCCTTCATGAAGAATCACACCAGTAGTTGATTCCTTATATGACAACATCAATTCACGATCAACTGCTGCATATTGCTGGCCACTAGGTGAGTAAATCTTTAACGTTGGGAACAATGAGTCCATACCAAATGTGCGGGCCTCATCAGGAATGATGGGAACAATACGTGCACCAAGTCCAGGATCTTTCACTAAATCCTTGAGCATGCGCACAAAGGCCATAGTCGTCGCAATCTCTTGATGTCCTGAACCGCGCTTGACTGACTCATAGACAGAGTCATCAGGTTGCGGAAGTGGACGTGAAATTGCGCGGCGGCGGGGAATAGATCCACCAAGGGCGGCGCGACGCTCAGCTACATACATAGCTTCAGGTGAATCAGCTGCTGGCTTAAGGTAGGGAGGTAGGTACTTATCTAACTTCTCATCTGGAATATCTAGGTGCAATGTGTCGCGGAACTGCATGATGTCCTCTAGTGACATCTTCTTCATCTGGTGAGTGGAGTTGCGACCTTCAAAACTTGAACCAAGAGTCCAACCCTTAATTGTCTTAGCTAAAATAACTGTTGGGCGGCCATTGTCTTGAGTTGCTGCGGTGTATGCGGCAAATAACTTCTTATAGTCATGACCACCGCGCTTTAAGCCCCAGATCTTTTCATCAGACCAGTCAGCAACCATTGCTGCAGTGCGAGGATCGCGACCAAAGAAGTTCTCTCGAACATAAGCACCAGATTCAGCTTTAAAGGTCTGGTAATCGCCATCCAACGTCTTATTCATCAAGTTAACAAGTGCGCCTTCGCGATCTTGGGCTAATAGTGGATCCCACTCGCGGCCCCAAACAACTTTAATAACATTCCAGCCAGCACCACCAAAGATTGATTCAAGCTCTTGAATGATTTTGCCATTTCCGCGAACCGGACCATCAAGGCGTTGCAAATTACAGTTCACAACAAAAGTTAGGTTGTCGAGTTTTTCACGCGTTGCTAAACCAATAGCACCTAATGTGTCGACTTCATCTACTTCACCATCGCCCAAGAAAGCCCAGACACGTTGATCACTGGTGTCTTTAAATCCGCGGTTATGTAAATAACGATTAAAGCGTGCTTGATAGATAGCATTAATTGGTCCAATTCCCATTGACACAGTTGGGAACTGCCAAAAATTTGGCATCAAACGTGGGTGAGGATAAGAGGAAAGTCCACCAGCTGGGTGTGAAAGCTCTTGGCGGAAACCATCGAGCTGATCTTCAGTTAACCGACCTTCAAGGAATGCACGTGCATACATCCCAGGACTTGCATGTCCTTGGAAAAAGATTTGATCTCCGCCACCTGGATGATCTTGTCCACGGAAGAAGTGATTAAAACCAACTTCATAGAGTGCAGCAGATGAAGCGTAAGTAGAGATGTGTCCGCCGACGCCAACACCTGGACGTTGTGCACGATGAACCATCATCGCCGCATTCCAACGATTGATTGCACGAATATTGCGCTCGATACCTTCATCTCCAGGAAAAGCTGGTTCATGTTCTGGTGAAATAGTGTTCATGTAGTCAGTTGTGCGAAGGTCTGAGACACCTATTTTTTTCTCATGAGCACGCTTTAAAAGGCTGAGCATTAAATAGCGAGCGCGTACTGGTCCGGCATTTGCAAGAGCGGCATCAAAAGAGGCATGCCATTCGGCGGTCTCTGAAGGGTCAGTATCAACTAACTGGTCGATAATCTGATCAGGCGCCTCAAAGGTTTCGCTCATGGTGCCTATTCTTGCGTGAACTGACCAGTAAGTCGAAATGGACCTGGAATATCTCTTGTGTAAGGGGCATACATTGTGTGGAATTAGCCTGTGCCAGCGCGTATGGGGTTCAAGGAGGGTGACCTAGTTCTAGAGGTCGGCCGTTTTGGAGGCTGCGATGAAAGCCTTCGAAAACAAGTCAACGCTATTACTAAAACAGAGTTTGTAGATAGTGCAGCACATGAAGTCGTTGACGGCGTCATTATCTGGTGGCGCGATGGTGATGGCGATCTCGTTGATGAATTAATGGATGCTCTTACCTATTTAAGTGAAACTGGCCCGATCTGGGTTTTAACTCCCAAGGTGGGCCGTGATGGCCATGTTGAACCCAGTGACATTCAAGATGCAGCGCCAACTGCTGGCCTAAGTCAGACATCATCTTTCTCAATTGCAGCTGATTGGAGTGCTACTCATCTGGTGGCACGTAAAGCGGGTAAACGATAGATTTGCCGCTATGACTCTAACAATTGGCCAAGCCGCTCCAGATTTTGAAGTTCTCAATCAACATGGTGAGAACATTTCACTCTCATCTTTTAAAGGTGAGAAGAATGTTGTCCTTCTTTTCTATCCCTTTGCATTCTCAGGAATTTGCACCGGTGAACTATGTGCACTGCGTGATGATCTAGCAGCTTTTCAAAACGATAACGTGCAACTGCTAGCAATCTCATGTGATCCTATGTATGCACAGCGTGCATTTGCTGAGGCAGAAGGCTATAAATTCCCAGTGCTTGCAGATTTCTGGCCACATGGCGCAGTAGCTAAGGCATACGGCGTATTTGAAGAATCACGTGGTTGTTCAACGCGTGGCACATTCGTCATTGATAAGGAAGGCATTTTGCGCTGGCAGGTAGTCAATGGCCTTGGAGATGCTCGCAATATCGCTGATTACAAGGCGGCAATTGCTGCGCTCTAAGCGCGGGATTTAGCGATTTAACTATGGTGAAGTAAGATTCACCAGTACTCATAGCAGTACAAAGGGTGCTTAGCTCAGTGGTAGAGCGTCTCGTTTACACCGAGAATGTCGGGGGTTCGAAACC
>JBEGPY010000052.1:0-5113 GCA_041181205.1 Actinomycetota bacterium
CGTGAGCTTTTAACTTGCGAGAGCGAGTCAAAACTTTGCTATACATACCGTGCTTAATACGATCTTGGATTGAAACCACAACAGTCTTATTCATCTTGTCGCTAGTAACAATTCCCTCACGGGTTTTGCGGAATGGGCGCTCTACTGAATTAGCAGAATCCTTTGCTTTACTCATGCACTCACTCCAATCCCTAGTTCACGTTCACGTAAAATTGTGTAGATCCGAGCTATCTCTTTACGTACTGCGGTTAACCTGCCATGGCTTTCTAATTGGCCAGTTGCAGCTTGAAAACGCAGATTAAATAACTCCTCTTTAAATTCACGCAACTTCTCATTTAACTCATCAGTTGAGCTAGCACGTAATGTTTCAGCGGTAGTAGATGACATTAGAACTCCTCTCGGCGAACAATTCGGCACTTCATTGGCAACTTGTGCATTGCACGAGTCATTGCCTCAGCTGCCACAGATTCAGTTACACCTGAAATTTCAAACATAACTCTGCCTGGCTTAACATTTGCAATCCACCACTCCGGAGATCCCTTACCAGAACCCATACGAGTCTCAGCTGGCTTCTTAGTTAATGGCCGATCTGGATAAATATTTATCCAAACCTTTCCACCACGCTTAATATGACGAGTCATTGCAATACGAGCAGCTTCAATTTGGCGGTTTGTTACATACGCCGGCTCCATTGCTTGCACGCCATAATCACCAAATGCAACTGTTGTGCCGCCCTTTGATTTTCCAGCACGCTTTGGATGATGCTGTTTACGGTGCTTAACTCGACGTGGAATTAACATTAGTTAGCTCCGCTCTCATCAGGTGTCAAAGTTTCAGTTGCAGCAGCAGCTTCAGCGCGAGCAGCAACAGTTGTTGTTGTTACTTCACCTCTTGGAGCTCTTGGTGCACGAGATCCACCACGACTTGGCTTTGGAGCTTTTGCAGCAGCAATTGCAGCAGCAGCTCTTTCGGCGCGAGATTCAATTACTTCACCCTTATAAATCCAAACCTTTACGCCAAGGCGTCCAAAAGTTGTGGCAGCTTCTGCAAAACCATAATCAATATCTGCGCGAAGTGTGTGTAGTGGAACGCGTCCTTCACGATAAAACTCGGAACGAGACATTTCAGCGCCGCCAAGACGTCCACCGCACTGCACACGAATTCCTTCTGCTCCTGCTTTTAATGCAGTTTGCATTCCCTTACGCATTGCTCGACGGAATGAAACACGTGCTGCTAATTGCTCAGCAATACCTTGCGCAACTAGTTGAGCATCCATCTCAGGATTTTTAACTTCAAGAATATTTAATTGAACCTGCTTACCAGTTAGGTTTTCAAGATCAATACGAAGCTTGTCTGCCTCTTGACCACGACGACCAATAACAATTCCAGGACGAGCGGTAAATAGATCAATACGTACTTTCTCGCGAGTACGTTCAATTTCAATCTTAGATACGCCTGCTCTTTCCATCTTCTTAGCCATAAGGCGACGGATAGCAATATCTTCTTTAACGTAAGCACCATAAAGTTTGTCGGCATACCAACGTGATTTGAAATCAGTTGTAATACCAAGGCGGAAGCCGTGTGGATTTATTTTTTGACCCATTTACTCGGCCTTCCCTTTAGATGCAGCTTTTTTAGCTGGCGCTTTTTTAGCAGTTGCCTTCTTGGCCGCCGCTTTCTTTGCTACTGGCTTATCAGGTAATGCGTCCGCTGCTTTTGTTGCAACAGGTGCATCTGCAATAACCGTTGGCTTTCGAAGTGCCTTTGGCTTTTGCATCTGAGAAGCTTTTAAATTCTTATTTGTACGAAGAGTTTTATCATCAGATAACACAACAGTTACTTGAGATGATCTCTTGTTAATTGAAAAACCGCGTCCTTGTGCACGTGGACGGTATCTCTTCATAGTGAAGCCTTCATCAACTAATGCTTCAATAATCCAAAGCTCAGATGCATCGCGAATTGATGGATTCTTTTGCTTAGCATTTGATACAGCTGATGCAATTAATGTGTAGATAGCTTCGCCAAGCTCTGGCTGATTAGCAAACTTCATCATGTTAAGTGCGGTATCAGCACGTTGTCCACGAACTAGGTTTACAACTCGACGAGCTTTTTGTGGTGTGGATCGGAAGTCACGCAATACTGCGCGAGTTACCAATGCTGTAGTGGTGTCAGTATTACTCACTTACAACCACCGCCTTTCCATCAGCGCGGGAGTGACCTTTAAAAGTACGAGTTGGTGAAAACTCACCAAGCTTGTGACCGATCATTGCATCAGTAACAAAAACTGGCACGTGCTTGCGGCCATCATGGACTGCAATGGTGTGACCAATCATGTCTGGTGTAATCATTGAGCGACGTGACCAAGTTTTAATAACATTCTTAGTGTTCTTCGCATTTTGCTCTTCTACCTTTTTTGATAGATGAAGATCAACGAAAGGACCCTTCTTTAAACTACGTGGCATCTTAAGATCCCCCCTTATCTCTTCTTATTGGACTTGCGTCGACGGATAATTAAAGAATCACTAGCTTTCTTTTTACGTGTGCGTTTTTCAGGTAAGCCCCAAGGTGAAACTGGATGACGTCCTCCAGAAGTTTTACCTTCACCACCACCATGTGGGTGATCAACTGGGTTCATAACAACACCACGAACAGATGGGCGCTTGCCTTTCCAACGCATGCGTCCAGCTTTTCCATAATTTCTATTTGATTGTTCAGCATTACCAACTGTGCCAACTGTGGCACGGCAGCGAACATCAACATTTCTGATTTCACCAGATGGCATACGAAGTTGTGCGTATGGTCCATCTTTTGCAACTAACTGCACAGCAGATCCAGCAGAGCGACCAATCTTGGCGCCTCCACCTGGGCGAAGTTCAATTGCGTGAATCATTGTTCCAACTGGAATATTGCGAAGTGGCAAATTATTTCCTGGCTTAATATCTGCAGACGGACCATTTTCAATTGGAGATCCTTGAACTAAACCATCTGGTGCAATGATGTAACGCTTCTCGCCATCGGCAAAGTGAAGTAGTGCAATATTTGCAGTGCGGTTTGGATCGTATTCAATCTGAGCAACCTTTGCTGGTACACCATCTTTATCGTTGCGAATAAAATCAATTAAGCGATAGGCGCGCTTGTGTCCGCCACCTTGATGGCGCATAGTTACTCGCCCAGTTGCGTTACGGCCACCTTTAGAATTAATTGGACGGACTAAAGACTTCTCTGGCTTTTGACGAGTGATCTCTTCAAAATCAGGAACGCTTGCTCCGCGCTGACCAGGTGTGGTCGGCCTCAGATTACGCAGTGCCATTTATCTTCTCCCTATTCCGTAAGAGCCAATCTCCTTAAGAGACTGGTCCTCCAAAGATGTCGATCCGTTGTCCGGCTGCCACGTGCACAATTGCACGCTTTGTATCTTTACGCTTTCCAAAACCGAGTGCAGTGCGCTTGCGCTTACCCTCACGGTTCATGGTGTTAACACTTAATACCTTTACGCCAAATACTTTTTCAACAGCGATCTTGATCTCTGTTTTATTAGCATCAGGTGCAACTAAGAATGTGTACTTATTTCCATCTAGTAATGAGTAAGACTTCTCAGAAACTACTGGAGCTAGTAATACGTCGCGATAGTTTTTCATGCTGATACTCCAACTTCACTCTCACGAGCAACCGCAGTTGCTCCCTTGCCAGTTGCAGGACCTGCAATAAAGTCGCGAAGTGCACCCTCTGAGAAAATAACATCATCGGCTACTAAAACATCATATGCATTTAATTGATCATTAACGATTAGATGCAGATCATCATGATTTCTAAGTGCAAGCCAGGCAGCATTTTCAGTACGTGATAAGACAACTAATAAATTCTTACGATCTGAGAACTGACGCACTGCAGAAATTGCTGCTTTAGTTGTGCTTGCTTCAACGATGCCACTTACTGCGTGAATACGAGAAGCGCGTTGGCGATCAGAAAGCACGCCCTTAAGAGCTGCTGCAATCATTTTCTTTGGTGTGCGTTGGTCATACTTACGAGGTACTGGACCGTGTGCAACTCCACCATGACGTTGGTTAGGTGAACGAGTTGAACCCTGACGAGCGCGACCAGTTCCTTTTTGTTTAAATGGTTTCTTACCGCCACCAGATACTTCACCACGATTTTTAGTCTTGTGAGTACCAGCGCGAGCAGCTGCTAATTGCGCAACAACTACCTGATGAATTAATGGCACATTTGCCTGTACATCAAATATTGCGGCAGGTAAATCAACTGAACCAGTTGGCTTACCAGCAATATCTTTAACCTCAATCTTTAATGACATTAGGCACCAACCTTCGTGTTAACTGTTTCAGCCGCAGCTTTCTTTGCAGCTGAGCGGATAAAAATAGTTGCACCAATTGCACCTGGTGTTGCGCCACGAATTAATATGGTGTTATTTACTGGATCTACTGAGTGCACTAAAAGATTTTGTGTGGTCACAGTGTCAATACCCATACGGCCCATCATGCGCTTTCCTTTAAATACACGTCCTGGTGTTGTTCTGTTACCAATAGAACCGGACATACGATGCTTCTTATCAACACCGTGGGATGCACCAATTCCAGAGAAACCATGGCGCTTCATAACACCAGCAGTTCCTTTTCCTTTTGATGTACCGCTGGCGTCAACAATCTCACCGGAAGTGAATACATCTGCCTTTAATTCTTGACCAACTGAGTATCCCTCAGTACTTGAGATGCGAAGTTCAGCAACTTCAAGACGTGGTGTTACTCCTGCTTTTGCAAATTGACCTGCTTGTGGCTTAGAAACTTTACGTGGCTCAATCGCACCAAATGCTAATTGCACAGCGGTGTAGCCGTCTTTTTCAATTGTGCGGATTTGAGTTACCACACAAGGACCAGCCTGAATAACAGTTACTGGAACAATTTTATTTTGGGAGTCAAAGACCTGTGTCATACCCAGCTTCTTACCCAAGATGCCCTTGATGGCAGAAGACTTTGATTGCGTAGTTGTCATTTGATTTTCCCTTAGAGCTTGATCTCAATGTCAACGCCAGCTGGCAAATCAAGACGCATCAATGAATCAACAGTTTTAGGTGTTGGATCGATGATGTCGATTAGGC
>JBEGPY010000053.1:0-4921 GCA_041181205.1 Actinomycetota bacterium
AACCGCAAGTATGTAGATGAGAATGTTTTGCCCTTAGGAATCAGTGCAACAACTGATCTAAAGCAGGCTTTTGAATACTCAAATATCTATGTGTTGGCTGTGCCGGCGCAGGTTTTGCGCGAAAACCTTAAGAGTTGGAAAGCCCTGGTTGATCCAGCAGCAACCTATATCAGCACGCTTAAAGGCATTGAAGTAAGCACACTTTCTCGCATGACTGAAATCATTCATGAGGAGATGAATACCGAGAACTTTGCACTTATCACTGGGCCTAATCTTGCAACTGAGCTCATTATGCGCCAGCCGGCAGGAGCTGTTGCTGCAGCTCCAACAAAGCTATTGGCTGAAAAAACGCTGAAGTTATTTGCAACTCCGTATTACCGCGTTTACACATCCACCGATGTTTTGGGTTGCGAGCTTGCTGGTTCTATTAAATCTGTCATTGCGCTAGCAGTTGGAATTTCAATTGGTATGGGTTTTGGCGAAAACACTCAAGCAATGCTTATTACTAGAGGGTTAAATGAAGTTGCGCGTCTGTGCGCAGCACATGGCGCAGATCCACTTAGTGCTGCCGGCTTAGCTGGCATGGGAGATCTTGTCGCAAGTTGCGGCTCACCGCTATCTCGCAATCGCACCTTTGGCGAAGTACTTGGACGCTCAGGATCTATGGCTGTTGCGCGTGAACAGGTGGCAAAGACTGTGGAGGGCGTAGCCTCCTCCAATGCAGTTCTTGAGATTGCTCACCGAGTAGGAGTTGAAGTGCCAGTTATTGAAGCTGTTGCCGATGTTGTTGCCGGCACGATTTCACCATCTGATGCCCTTGATCGATTAATGGAAATTACAACCCGTGCAGAAAACTTCATTCGATGAGCAAATTAAACGTTGCCGTTATCTGTGGCGGAATTAGTAGCGAACACGAGATCTCCTGTGTTTCTGCAGGGGGAGTCCTTAAAGGTTTAGATTCAAGCAAATACAACGCTATCCTCATTGGAATTACCAAGGCTGGAAAATGGGTCTTGTTGCCTAATGATTACCCACTTGAAATAGTTGGTGGCAAATTACCAACAGTTTCAGAGGGTGCACCTGCGGTTGTGGCTGATATTCATGGTTTTTCAGTTGCGGGTAAAGCACTTGAAATCGATGTTGTGTTCCCTGTATTGCACGGCCCATACGGTGAAGATGGCACCATTCAAGGTCTACTTGAAATTGCAAACCTTCCCTACGTTGGCAGCGGAGTTTTAGCATCAGCTGTCGCAATGGATAAATCATTTGCCAAGCCGATTTTTGCTGCAGCGGGCATGAAAGTAGCCGATGGAATTGTCGTGACAAGTAAAGATAAGCAAGTAGCAATTGATGATTTGGCATTTCCTGTCTTTGTTAAGCCAGCTCGCGGTGGCTCAAGTCGTGGTACACATAAGGTGAAATCAGTAGAGGCTCTCAATGCCGCGCTTAAGGATGCTTTTTTGTATGACCACAAAGTGATGATTGAACAAGCTGTGGTGGGCCGAGAAATCGAGTGCGCAGTACTTGAGTCTCATGGCGTAGCTAAAGCATCAGTTGTGGGCGAGATTGTTATTGATAGCAAGTTCGAGTTTTATGATTTTGAAGCAAAGTATCTAGACGGCGCTACAACTATAAAGATCCCTGCTGATATTCCAGCTGATGCAGCTGAAGAAATCCGTGAAAAAGCAGTGCAAGCATTTAAGGCGTTGGGATGCAGTGGATTAGCCAGATGTGATTTCTTCTACACCGATAAGGGTGAAATTATTATTAATGAAATAAACACGATGCCGGGCTTTACAGGAACTTCAATGTATCCAAAGCTCTGGGCTGCCACTGGGGTTGATTACACAACTGTTATTACCGCTTTAATTGAGACAGCACTACTGCGCACAAATGGAGTTTTAGGAAACTAGTTTAATTATCTTTGCTGCGGGGTTTTGCGCTGGATCTGAATCTAAAACCAAGAATGCAGCTCTCTTACCCACCTCAAGTGCGCCAAACTCATCTTCACGAAAGAGTTGGTAGGCCGCGTTTTTAGTATAGAAAGTTAGAGATTCATCCATAGTCAGTGCCTCTTCAATTACCCATGGTTGGGTGATGCCAGCTGCTTGGTTAGCGCGAGTTACTGGAACAAAAATTGCATCCATTGGCACATGACTTGTGACTGGCCAATCACTTCCAAAGGCAATCATGGCACCAGCCTTTAGCATTGAGCGAAGACGATACTGCTGATTATTTCGCTTATGCCCAATACGAGGTGCTATGAGTTCTTTATTCATTGGATCCATGTAACACCACAGTGGCTGAATGTTTGCGATAACACCTAACTGAGCAAATCGGGATAAATCTTCATCGCGCACGAGCTGGGCATGCACAATGACTGGGCGACGATCCCATGGGGGATTAGTCTTTTGCATCGCTGCGATTGCATCTAAGGCCTGTTTAACCGCAGCATCTCCAATGGCATGTAGATGTACTTGGTATTGCAACGCATCATATGCAACGAGTGCATTAAGTAGTTCTGCATCGCTCCAGATGGCAATTCCGCATGAGGATGAATCATCTAGGTAGGGCTGCGTTAAGTGGGCAGTGCCGGCCGAAAGTGCGCCATCGAGTAAAAACTTAATGCTATTGGCTTGTAGTTGTGATGGGTTATCTAGTTCTAGACACTGCTGGCGGATCTCATTGAAATCATCAATATCACCAGACCATGTTGTCGGGGTTGCAAGAAGTGAGAGATTAAAAGCGATTGTTAGCTGATTAGTTTTAGCTGTAGCAATATAGGCGCGTGCCATATCTTTCTCACACCATGAATCAATGGCTGCGATAACGCCGACTTTTCTATATTCAGCGCATGCGTATTTGATAGCGGCAATATCACTTTCAATGGTGTTGGCATGTGCGTGATCTAGAACTAAGGCCATGGCCGATGGCTCGCGCAACGTTCCTTTTGCACTGCCATCGCTATTTCGAGCAATAGTGCCGCCTTGTGGATCTTTCGTTGCACTTGTTATTCCCGCTACTTCAATGGCCTTGCTGTTAACCCAGATAGTGTGGTGATCAACTGCGTGTAATACAACGGGGCGATCACTGACAACTTCATCGAGCCACTTGGCATCAAAGTCACCGCCTTCAATAATGGCAGCTTCATATGCACCGCCAATAATCCAGGGAGTCGAAGGGTTTAAATCAGCGAAGGCTTTTACTTGGGCCTTGATTTCCTCAATGGTGTTGAGACCATTAATTTTTGGTCCAGCGGCTTCTCTACCGGCAAATATCGGATGGGCATGTCCATCTAGAAAAGCCGGGACAACAAAGGCGCCATTGAGATCAATTGTTGTTTCTGCTGTGAACTCATTCGTCTTTTCACCGGTTGCAAGGATTATCGAATCTTTAACGAGTAAGTCATGAAAGATTGCTTGGCCAGGTGACCAAAAGCGCGCGTTTGTATAAAGCGTGCTCATGTGTGAATGTTTTTATTAGTAAGTAACTGGGCAGGTCAATGTGCGAGTAATACCTGCAACACCTTGAACCTTAGATAAAATCACGCGACCGAAATCTTCCATGCTTGGTGCTTCTGCACGCATGATGACATCGTAAGGACCAGTGACACCCTCAGCCAGACTTACACCAGCGATAGCTGAAACAGCCTTTGCTACGGATGACGCTTTGCCGACCTCGGTTTGAATCAAAATGTAGGCCTGTACTGACATAAGAGTTTCCTTTCGTTGGTGGGTAAAGGCTACTTCAGAGATATAGCAACTGGCTAGTCGATTACTCTTCTCACTATGACCTTAAATGAAGCCCAGATAATCGGCGCACTTGCCGAGATCTTTGGCACCAACCACCGAGGCGTTCAGGTTGGAATTGGCGATGACGCTGCAGTTGTTACTACCGGCAAACACACGGTGATTACAACCGATATGGCAGTTGAAGGGACTCACTTTAATTGCCAGTGGTCGGGTGCTTTTGAGATCGGTCGAAAGATTACGGCTGCAAACCTTGCAGATATCTATGCAATGGGTGCCACACCTACCTATCTAGTAGCAGCCGTTACTTTGACTGGCGATGAGTCCATGGAGTGGATTTCTGAACTGGCGCAAGGAATAAAACATGAGGCCAGTAGTTGCGGGGCAGTAGTGGTGGGCGGAGATTTAGCGCGCGGTCCCATAAAAGTAATTTCAATGAGTGCTCTGGGTGAAGTAGACAACACTGTTACGCGATCTGGTGCACAAGTGGGAGATTTAATTTACGTGTCATCACTTCCGGGTTGGTCTGCAGCCGGCCTTGCAAGTGTTGAGAAAACTGAGTTAAGTGATTTAGAAAGCTATGCCGTAGAAGAGTTTTGTGCACCCACTCTTGATTATTCAATGGCAGTTGCCTTTGCAAACAAAGGCGCTCACGCGATGTGTGATGTGAGTGATGCCTTAGTTATCCAAGCAGAGCAGCTAGCTGCAGCATCTAGTGTGCAGTTAGTTTTTGATTCACAAAGATTTAAGGCAAGTGAAGAGTTTGCGCAGTTATCTGAGTTGGCCGAGGCAACAGATGTAGATGTCTGGCAGTGGATATTTGCTGGGGGAGAAGATCATGTATTCCTGGCCGTAGGTAAAGATCTGCCTGGGCTGTGCGTGGGTGTCGTTAAAGCAGGCAGTGGAGTAATTGGTTTAGAAATGAAAAAAGCGCCAGATACCTGGCGCCATTTCAGTTGAGCAAATGTAGTTAGCGTGTAACTTTTCCAGCCTTAATGCATGAAGTACAGACGTTTTGACGCTTTGTGTTTCCGTTGACCAAGGTACGGATGCGCTGGATATTTGGATTCCAACGGCGACGTGTCTTTACCTGAGAGTGTGAAACGTTATTGCCAAAGCTGGGCCCTTTGCCACAGATATCGCATGTTGATGCCACAGCGGTACTCCTCTTA
>JBEGPY010000054.1:0-4861 GCA_041181205.1 Actinomycetota bacterium
TTAGCATTCACGACCCCCTACAGGCGCCTGTAGCTCAGTCGGATAGAGCACCCGCCTTCTAAGCGGGTTGTCGCAGGTTCGATTCCTGCCAGGCGCGCAGCGGTTCTTTTGGAAAAGAAAAACGGCCGGGATATACCCGGCCGTTTCTCACCCTCGATCTTTAAGCTATTAGTTCAACTTCGCTAGAAGTTTGATGATTGCCTTACCAAGTTCTGAATCCTTGGTAGTAACTGCCATACCCTGCTCTGGGAATAGCTTTGGGCACTCAAATGCGTGGTATTCAAACATCTTCTTTACTGAAGCAATGTTTGCGCCCTTGTCAGCACCGGTTAGAACCATTCCATATGTTGTTGCTGTGAATGGGTAAGCACCTGCAAGCTTTGACTTGTAGTCAAATGTAACTAGACCAGTTGAGTCGTTGATTGTGGCTGCCGCGAAGGCTGTTAGAACGCCTTCTGTTGCTGGAGCAACTTCCTTACCCGCTGGATTAATTACGTTTACAACCTGAAGGTTATATGACTTAGCAAATGAAACTTCGTTGTATGTAATTGAGTAACGAGTGTCTTTTGCTAGCTGGCCAACACCTGCTGAACCTGACGCTGCGCGTAGTCCAACTGGATCTGATGCAACTGCGCCTGGGAATGCTGTTACGAATGAGTCGTTACCAGCATTTGTCCATGTAGCAGAATCAAGGCTGTTTAGTGCCTTAGTGAAGTTGTTAGTTGTACCTGATGTACCTGAACGGTAGATAACAACGATTGGCTTGTTTGGAAGCGTGAAGTAACGAGTTACTTTCTGTGTACGAAGTACAACAGGAGCGCCGCTCTTGTCCTTTACAACCTCACCATTGACCTTCTTATAAACAATAACATCGTATGTCTTGTTTGCATCTGCAACGATTGCTGGATCATTCCAACGTGTGATCTTCTTTGCGAAAATCTTTGCGATTGTGTCAGTTGACAATGTCAATTGACGTGTTGATCCAAGGTTAGTCATAACCGCTACTGGCCATGCCACTAGAGGGATGTGAATCTGTGTAGCAAGCTTTGTTGCATTTGTATTGGCTGAATCTGAGAAAGCAAAGTCGTGTGTCTTGTTATCCATGGCTTTCTTGCCATCGCCTGAACCAGTTCCGGTGTACACGAATGAGTCACCAGTTGCTGTTTGGTATGAAGTCTTGCAAGCTGCAATAAAGTTGTTTACAGCGCTAGCGCCTGCACCTTTGAAATCAACTGCGTAGGCAGCTGGTGTAGTAACCGCAACTAAAACTGCAGCGATTGCAGCTCCTGCGCGTAGTGAACGAGAGATTTTCATGTGGACCTTTCTAGATATGGACATGTGGGTTAAACCTACTTCGCCCCAATAACACGGGGGTAATGGATTCTTAACTGCTAGTAAAACTCAGGTGAACAAATGGTTAACGGATTAACCAAATCGACCTGAAACATAGTTTTCGGTTCGCTGATCTTGTGGGCGTGAAAAGATTTGGGCAGTTGGTCCAACTTCAATTAACTCTCCAGGTCCGCCATCAGATAAGAAGAATCCTGTGTAATCAGAGACTCGCGCAGCCTGTTGCATGTTGTGAGTAACAATGACAATTGTCATTGTTGAAGACAATTGAGAAATAGTCTCCTCAATGCGAAGAGTTGAACCTGGATCAAGAGCCGAGCAAGGCTCATCCATGAGAAGAACCTTTGGATTTACTGCGAGTGAGCGCGCAATACACAGTCTTTGCTGTTGACCACCAGAAAGTGATCCTCCATGAGCATTAAGGCGATCTTTAACTTCATTCCATAATCCAGCACGGACTAGACAGCTCTCCAAGAGCTCTTCTTTTTCCGACTTACCCATCTTGATTTGAGAAAGATGCAAACCGGAGAGAACATTTTCTCCAATTGTCATGGACGGGAAAGGGTTTGGCTTCTGAAAAACCATCCCGATTTGTAGACGGATTTTTGTGACATCAGTGCCTTTTTCATAGACATCTTTGCCATTGAGAAGAACTTCACCAGCAAACGCTGCGCTCGGAATAAATTCATGCATACGATTTAACGTACGAATAAACGTAGATTTTCCACAACCAGATGGACCAATAAGAGCGGTAACTGTCCCAGTGAAGAAATCAAGGGTCACATTACTGAGTGCATGGTGCTTACCAAACCATGCGTGCACTCCACGCGCTTCAAGGCCAGAGCCCATTGGGTTTGAGCCAACCTTCTTCTCGCCTCGAGCATTAGCAACTGCTGAGAGTGAGTTTGTTTTGACGCCTTGGTCTGCATTCATTTTTGGATCTCTTTCTGTTCCGTTGCTTGTTGAATTCTCATCACTGACTGTCATTATTTTGCTCCCTTGGAGTTTGAACCAACCAGTCGTGCAATCGTGAAGAGAACCAACACAATCACGAGTAAAACCAAAATTCCAGACCAAGAGCGTTGAACTGATTCAGGAGTACCTAAACGAAAACCTGTCCAGATATAGAAGGGCAACGCGCTTTGAATTCCATAAACGGGATTTGTATTCAACTTATCAGCACCACCCAATGTAAAGATGAGAGGAGCGGTTTCCCCTGCAATTCGTGCAACACCGAGAATACTTGCTGTAATCAGACCACTTTTTGCAGCTGGCACAACAATCATTGCCACAGTTCGCCATTGTGTGGCACCCATTGCAAGGCCAGCTTCACGTAAATCATTTGGGATCAACAGAAGTACTTCCTGAGAAGCACGAGTTACTGTTGGAATCATCAAGATGGACAAAGCAAGAGAGGCTACAAAGCCCGAAGTATCCAGCGGTGTTGTAAGAATTACCGCTGAGAAAATAAATAGACCAGCTACAACAGATGGAACTCCTGACATCGCCTGCACCATAAATTGAATGAAACGTGATCCTGGACCACGAATCTCAGTCAGATATAAGGCTGTCAACATTCCCATAGGCACGCTAATGAGTACAGAAATCAGGATTAAAAAGAGAGTTCCGACTATGGCGTGAAGAAGTCCACCCATTTCTACAGGATCAATAAAAGATGCCTCGCCCATATCGTTAGTAAAAAGTGATGGAGAAATTCCTGGTAAACCTTTGACGAAAGTCGTCAGAACAATGCTGATCACCGGAATGAAGACAGCTATTGCTCCGGTCATCATGATTGAAGAAGCGATGACATCTTTTGCTGCTTTAGTACCGTATTTGTAACGAGCCCAAAAGAATTGAGCAGCGGTTCCGATTGGTAAAAAGAGGAGGAAATATGCCAACTTGCCTTTAAGCTCTGTGAATTCAACTATCGCGGCTACGACTAAGAGTGATACGAGTAAAATTACAGCAGTTGGCATTACTTCGCGTGGCGTCTTTTGCCATGGGCGTGAAGGCGCTGGAATCTGAGTCTTGGTCGTAGACATCTTATTTGCCCTTCGTCACTGCACGATTGACAATGAAATCTGCTGAGAAGTTCACGATTAAAGTCATTAAGAACAAAACAAAGCCTGCTCCTAATAGAGCACCAGTTTCATACTCCGTTGCATCACTCCAATAAGAAATAATGTGAGATGCAACGTTTCCACCAGCGCCAAAGAGAACCTGGAAGTTTGGCGCATAAACAATATTTAAAACCGTGTACACGGCCACAGTTTCTCCCAGGGCACGTCCAAGTCCTAACATGGATCCACCGACAACTCCGTTTGCTCCAAATGGCAAAACAACAGTTTTAATCACAGACCACTTATTTGCACCCAAAGCATAAGCAGCTTGAATTCGATCAAGTGGAGTTTGAGAGAAAACTTCTCGGGAAACTGATGTGATAATTGGAATAATCATTGTTGCTAGTACTAATCCAGCAATAAATGGTGAACGTTCAAACAATGGTGCTTTGACATCAAATACTGGAATCCATGCAAGATACTTATTGAGAAGCTTTGCCCAATATTCAGCACTTGGCATGAGTACAAAATAACCCCACATACCAAAGAGGATTGATGGGAAAGATGCCATCAAGTCGATTAATGTAACCAAAATACTTTTTATTTTAGTCGGTGCATAAAAAGTTAAATACAGTGCACAGAAAACTGAAAGAGGAACCGCAACAACGAGTGCGACAATCGAAACAAGAATGGTTCCGATGAGCATTGCGCCTATTCCAAGATTTGAAACTCGATTGCCTCCATCATCTGTGTATTGCTGCCATTCAAAGCCAGTAATGAATCCAAGTCCTTCTTCGCGAAAAGTTGCAAAGCCGCGCAATGCAAGAAAGAGCCCGATCAAAGTCAAAATTGTTACCGATAGTGCGCCAACACTTGTAACTATCGTTCTAAAAACTCGGTCTGAAAAGCGTGGCTTTGTCGTGATCTCGCGCGGGGCAGGGATATCTGCCGACCTGTTTTCAAGCAATGTCATGGTCGGAATCCTCTCTATATTCAGGATTCTTTACATAGACCAAAGGTGTCTAGAAGGTTAACAAAAGGTGAAAAGAGCCCTTTCCCTCTAGGGTTGGGCATATGGCCAACGAACAAGCGAATTTGATCTGGATCGACTGCGAAATGACCGGACTTTCCCTGGAAAAGGACGTCCTGGTCGAAATCGCCGTCCTGGTCACCGACTCAGAATTAAACCTCATCGGTGATGGTGTGGATGTGGTGATTAAAGCCAGCGCCGAGGCGTTAGCAGGTATGAATGAGTTTGTAACGCAGATGCACACCACCTCTGGATTAATCGCAGAGATACCAAATGGAGTTTCTGTGTCAGAGGCAGAGGATGCGATTATTAAATATCTAGAGAGTGCAAATACTCTGCCTGGTAAATCACCGCTTGCAGGTAACTCAGTCTCTGTTGATCGCTCCTTCATTGCACGCGACATGCCACGCCTTAATGA
>JBEGPY010000055.1:0-8690 GCA_041181205.1 Actinomycetota bacterium
TGAGTGCAATTATCTTTTCATCGCCAGCAATCTTTTTGGCTCGATTGAGTACTTCTTGGTGGCCCTTATGGACACCATCAAAGACTCCAATAACTACAAGGCTCATGTCACTATTGTCTCAGACCTAGTTAGCGGCCGCGAATACAGCAATTGGCTTGGCCAAACCATCCTTATTACACAGCAGGGCAATGAGATCTTGACCAAAAATTGCGGCATAGATCGCCTCATCTGGATTTGTGCTCAGTGGGCGACCAAAGGACAGTTCATTGACTTCATCAAGTGCAAGCTCTCGCGGTCTAAAAACTGTTCGTGCAACATCTACTAACGGCAACGTTGCAAACTCCCCCGCCTTTAGCGATGTTAGCGAGATGGCCTTGTCTAAACCAAAACTGGCAACACGTGTACGGCGCAGAGAGTTCAAGTGTCCACCTACTGCAAGTGCATCTCCGCAATCTCTGGCAATGGCACGGATAAATGTGCCAGCAGAGCACGTTACTTCAATATCTACTTCAATCGCATTTTCAATACGGCGCACTTCTTTGATATCTAATTGAGAGATTGTTACTTCGCGGGCAGCAAGTTCAACGCTTTCCCCGGCTCGCACGCGATCATATGCTCGTTCACCATCAACTTTTACAGCCGATACCGAACTTGGGCGTTGCATGATTGTTCCACGCATCTTTGCCATCTCTACTTCTATTTGTGCATCAGCAATTGCAGAAACATCACCACGTGAAATCACTTTACCTTCAACATCATCTGTGACCGTTGCAGCACCTAAAACAACAGTTGCCTCATATGTTTTGTCGCCATTGGTAATGTATTGAAGCAAACGTGTACCGTTATTAAAACCTAAAACCAAGATACCTGTAGCCATAGGATCAAGAGTTCCCGCATGGCCAACTTTGCGTGTACCGAGTGCGCGCCGTGCAATAGCCACAACATCATGGCTTGTCATACCTGGTTCTTTATCTACAACCAGAAATCCGTGCTCGATGATTAATCCTCGTCGATAACACGCGGGGCTTTATATGGATCTTCTCCCCCGGCATATGTTGCATTAGCGCGAAGAGCAGCTACCTCAGCATCTAACTCATGTACCTTTGAAAGCAATGAGTCAAGTGCTTTAGCACTCTCTGGTAAACCATCCTCAAAGAAGGCAAGTGTTGGCGTGATACGTAAACCTAATTCACGCCCCAACGCTGATCTGATTGCGCCGTTGGCACTCTCTAGCGCCGCAGTTGTTGCTGCGCGTTGGTCGATATCGCCCAGCACGGTATAGAAAACAGAGGCTTGTTGTAGATCTCCAGTCACGCGTGCATCAGTAACAGTGACAAAGCCAAGACGTGGATCTTTGATCTTTGTCTCAAGCAACTGCGCCACAATCACTTTGATACGGTCTGCAACCTTTTGACTACGGTGTGATGCTGCCATTGTTATACCCGCTTTTTCTCGCGCATCTCAAAGACTTGAATGGTGTCGCCAATTTGAAGATCCTTCATATTGCCAAGACCAATTCCGCACTCAAAGCCTTCTTTGACTTCATTTGCATCATCTTTAAAGCGCTTGAGTGAATCGATTGTGAGGTCATCAAGGATAAGAGTTTCACCACGCAAAATACGTGCCTTTGCATTACGTCGGATAGTTCCATCCTTAACCAATGATCCTGCGATGTTGCCAGCCTTTGAAGATTTGAAGATCTCACGAACTTCAGCGTTACCAACAATAACTTCTTCATAGATTGGCTTGAGCAGACCCTTAAGTGAAAGCTCAATCTCATCAATTGCTTGATAGATAACTGAGTAGAATCGAACTTCAACACCTTCTTGATCAGCAAAGATTGCAGTCTGTGGCTCTGGCTTAACGTTAAAGCCAATCACTACTGCAGTAGATGCAGATGCCAAGGTAATGTCACTCTTAGTAATTGCACCAACACCACGGTGAATAACGCGAAGATCAACTTCTGCGCCAACATCTAGCTGCATTAACGCCTCTTCTAGAGCTTCCACAGATCCGCTTACGTCACCCTTAAGAATTAAATTAAGAGTAGTGATCTTGGATTGCTCCATGAAGTCTTCAAGAGAGACCTTCTTGCGTGCCTTAGCAAGTTGTGCGTTGCGCTCTGCAGCTTGACGCTTTTCAGCGATCTGACGAGCGGTGCGATCTTCATCGGCAACTAAGAATGTATCTCCAGCACTTGGAACTGATGTGAAACCAAGAACCTGAACTGGGCGTGATGGACCAGCTGTTTCAACTGCATCACCATTCTCATCCAACATCGCACGAACGCGACCAAATGCCCCACCAGCAACAATTGGATCTCCAATTCGCAGCGTTCCACGTTGAACAAGAACCGTTGTAACTGGGCCACGACCACGATCGAGGTGAGCTTCAATGGCAACACCGCGAGCAGAATCATCTGCAATAGCGCGTAGATCAATAGCAGCATCGGCGGTAAGAAGAATTGATTCGATCAAATCTTGAACGCCTTGGCCTGATTTAGCAGAGACGTTTACGAAGATTGTTTCTCCGCCGTACTCTTCTGCGATTAAGTTGTACTCAGTTAACTGCTGACGGACCTTGTCTGGGTTCGCACCCTCTTTATCCATCTTGTTAACTGCCACAACGATTGGAACATCAGCTGCCTGAGCGTGGTTTAACGCTTCAATTGTCTGAGGCATGATTCCATCATCTGCAGCAACTACCAGAACTGCAATGTCAGTTACCTTGGCACCACGAGCACGCATAGCTGTGAAAGCCTCGTGACCAGGTGTGTCAATAAATGTAATAGCGCGATTAACGCCATGATGATCGTGGTGAATTTGATAGGCACCAATGTGCTGCGTAATTCCGCCAGCCTCTGACTTCATTACTTCACTCTTTCGCACTGCATCCAAAAGCGAAGTTTTACCGTGGTCAACGTGACCCATAACAGTTACAACTGGAGGACGTGCAACTAATAAATCAGCATCGATGTCACTGAGTTCATCAGTTAAATCAATATCAAAGCCCTGTAGAAGTTCACGATCTTCATCTTCTGGGCTAACAATCTGAATGTCATAACCCAGTTGAACGCCAAGAATTTCAAAAGTATCGGCATCAACAGATTGTGTTGCTGTGACCATCTCACCTAAGTGAAATAGTGCGGCAACTAACGCTGCTGGATCTGCATTGATCTTGTCAGCAAAATCTGCCAAGGAGGCACCGCGTCGCATACGAATAGGAGTCTTGCCATCACCGTGTGGGACGACTGCTCCACCAAGTTGTGGTGCCTGCATATTGTCAAATTCATCGCGCAATGCTTTTCTAGATTTAGATTTACGTCCTGATTTCTTGCTCGCATTTTTTCCAAATGCTCCGCCTGCACCGCCACGTTGTGGTGGACGACCACCACCTGGACGTTGTGGACCACCTGCTGGTGCTCCACCTGCATTTGATTTATATGGAGATGCTGGTGCACCAGTTGAAGGAGCTCCAGTGCGTGGAGGAAAACCAGCACCTGCTGGTGGACGAGCCCCTGGTGGACGTGCAGCAAATCCTGGACGAACTGAACCTGGACGTGGTCCAGACATTCCAGGTCGTTGTGGTGCACCACTTGGACGTTGCGGTGCTCCGCTTGGTCGTTGTGGTGGACGTGGTGTTGTGCCACCAGTTGAAAATGGATTATTACCTGGACGTGGTGGGCGTGGAACTACGCCACCAGTTGAAAATGGATTATTACCTGGACGTGGTGCAGGTTTTGGAAGTTCAGATTTTTCTTGAGCGATAACTTCAGCAGCATGTGTCTTTGCAGATTCTGCCTTTGCTGCTTCAACTCGTTCTTGCTGGGCCTTGAGCGCATTAATATCAACACCAAGTTCTGCAGCTAGCTCTGCAGCTTGCTCAGCACTTACTTCACTCTTAGGTTTTGCGGCGGCTTTTTTAACGGCAGCCTTTTTGACAGGCTTTTTTTCCTCTGCAGGTTTTGCATCGGGATACATCTCGATGAGCTTGCGCACAACTGGCGCTTCTACTGTCGATGATGCTTGCTCTCCATACCGAGTTGCTTTGCTAACTCGTGTACGCGGACCTTTGACACTTTTTCCCCTGTCTTGGCCCGCATGAAACTTCACATGCAAGCCCTAGTTGTACGACCTCATAGTTCTAGCGAGCTCATTTGAGTTTCATATCTTTCTTATCCATTTCTTCGGTTTAAGCAATGCCCTATGGTATCGAACCCGAGGCCCCTTTACATAATGGCCTTAGGCCTCAATCGGATTGTCTGGGTGAATATCGATTCGCCAGCCAGTTAAGCGGGCCGCTAAGCGTGCATTTTGCCCATCTTTTCCAATGGCAAGTGAGAGTTGGTAATCAGGCACAATCACCTTGGCAGAGCGCCCAGCTAGATCTGTGATTTGCACAGATGCAACTTTGGCAGGTGCAAGTGAATGTCCAACAAATGTTGCAGGATCTTCTGACCAATCCACAATATCGATTTTCTCTCCATGTAATTCATCCATCACTGCGCGAGCACGAGCACCCATAGGTCCTATTAATGAACCTTTTGGACTCACACCAGCACGGTGTGAGCGAACTGCAATCTTGGTGCGATGTCCAGCTTCGCGCGCAACTGCCATAATTTCAACGATGCGATCATTAATTTCTGGAACTTCTAGAGCAAATAACTGCTTAACAAGTGCTGGGTGGCTGCGAGATAACATGATCTCTGGTCCTTTTAATCCCTGTTTTACTTCAACAACAAAACACTTAATACGATCACCGTGGTTATAAAGCTCACCCGGTACTTGCTCTTGTGGCGGAATTCTTCCCTCAAATCGACCAAGATTGACAAGAATCATTTTTGGATCGCGTCCCTGCTGAACAACACCAGAGATAACATCTCCAACATTGGCTGTAAACTCTGCAACGATTGATGCGTCATTTGTTTCACGCATCTTCATCTTGATTACTTGTCGGGCTGTTGATGTGGCAACGCGTGAGAAACCTAGAGGCATGTCTTGCTCATCACCAATTTTCTCCCCAATTTCATTGAACTGTGGAATCAATATCTGAATCTCACCTGACTCACGATCTAGCACAGCATGGGCATGACGCTTGGCTTCATCGGTCTGGTTATAGGCAGTAAGAACGCCAACCTCAATAGCTTGAATCAACTGCTCTAGTGGAATGCCTTTTTCATTGGTGAGCTCTACTAAGGCTGACATCTCAACATGCATTAGTTGTCATCCTTCCGATTAAATTCAATTTCAACTACCGCGCGCTTGATATCGGCAAAGGCAACCTCATGGTTTTTCATGCGTCCTTTGATGTTTTCGACTAACTGAGCATGAGTATCGTTAAATTCACCGAGTCTGGCAGTGACGACGGTTCCATCATTGAGCGTCATCTTGATAAGTCGAGTGAGGTTTTTACTCCAGTGACGAGGCAAGGTCAGAGGACGATCAACACCAGGTGAAGTAACTTCTAATGTGAAAGGGTTATCTCCTAATGTTGCTTCATTATCTAAAAGCTCTGAGATCAGGCGCGAAACCAAAGTAACTTCATCCATGTTTAAAGGTTTTAAGCCATCAACAACACAGATAACAGTGCTGTGATTACCGGCTTTTTGCATGAGAACTTCTTCTAAGAAAAATCCCGCGTTTTCAACAGCTGGGGTGAGAAGTTCGGTCAGTGAATCCTTGAGCGCCATGAGTGTTTCTGCTTTCTTATTAAGTTGTGGGTTAAGTGTAACTAGAAAGATGCGAAAGTATCAATTCCCACTTTCAGGATTAAAGCCAGGGTAACAATGAGGAAAACCTTGCGCACAAGGACTGAGCCGCCCCGAATCGCAAGGCGTGAACCAATAACAGCACCCGTGACATTTGCTGCCCCCAGGATTAATCCCAGCTGCCAAATTATTGCGCCATTTAAACCAAAAATCATAATGGCCCCAACATTTGTTGAAACATTTACCACTTTAGCGATCGCAGAAGCTGTGATGAAGGCATATCCCAGAGAAACCACCAAGATCAACATTAGAAACGAACCTGTGCCAGGTCCAAAGATTCCATCATAGAAACCAATTACTAATCCAGCTCCAATTGATATTTGAATTCGCTGCTTTGGTGCATGGCGTAGTAACTCTATTTTTCCTAAATCTGGCTTCAACCATGTATATATGGCAACAACGATAAGTAGAACTAAAACTATTGGACGCATTGATTGCGTTGGAATGCGTGAGGCTAGCGATGCCCCAGCGGCCGAACCAACAAATGCTGGCAACGCCATCGCTGCTAGAACTCTTATGTCAGGCTTAATTTGGCGACGATAAAGGGCGGCAGCTGTTGTAGTTCCAAAGACAGAGCCTAATTTATTAGTTCCAAGAACTGTGACTGTATCTGTTTTAGGTAAACCAATGAGTAAGGCCGGAAGTTGGATTAGACCCCCGCCACCTGCGATTGAATCAACAAATCCTGCAAAAAACGATGCAGAGATCAAAAAAAGCCCAGTAGCAAGGGTTAAGTCAGCGAACACTTTTCTAGGCTAGTAACTTGGTAATTGTTGAAACTGCATCGGCAACTACAACTTCACTCTTATCCCCGCTCTTGCGAACACGGACTTCGACTTTGCCTTCAGCTAGCGCTTTACCAACCACCACAATTATTGGATTACCTATCAACTCAGCGTCTTTAAACTTAACGCCAGCACTTGCATCACGGCGATCATCGAGCATGACAGAGATTCCTGCAGCTTCTAGCTTCTGACCTATTTCAAGGGCGGTATCAAATGGCAGATCTTCTTTGCCTGTGGCAACGATATGCACTTTGGCTGGAGCGATTTCTGCTGGCCAGTTAAGCCCAATCTCATCACTAGTCTGCTCAGCAATAGCTGCAACCGCTCGTGAAACACCAATACCGTAAGAACCCATAGTTACTACTTGGGATTTACCGTTGTGATCTAAGACCGTAAGGCTAAGCGCCTCTGCATACTTACGACCAAGTTGAAAAATGTGACCGATTTCAATAGCGCGATCAATAATAATTTCAGTGTTGCACTCAGGGCAGTTATCTCCTGCGCGAACTTCAGCTGCCTCAACGTATGCATCAGGGGTGAAGTCACGGCCATTAACAACATAACGTGCGTGATGATCCTTCTTATTTGCACCGCTAATCCATGAAGTTCCTGGTGCTACACGTGGATCAGCTAGAACTTTGATTCCAGATTTTGCAGCATCCTGTGGACCGATATATCCCTTAACAAGAGAAGGATGTTTCGCAAAGTCAGCTTCTTCAAATATGCGAAGCTCATGAACCCCACCAAGATTTTCTTGCAAGCGCTTCAAATCAACTTCACGATCACCTGGAACCAAAACCGCTAGCGGCTTTCCATCGGCCATCAACATAATGTTTTTCAAAGTATCTGCTGCGCTATATCCCCCACCAAACTGCGAATTCATGAAATCAACAAGTGAATCAATAGTTGGCGTGTTTGGTGTCTTCAAAACCTCAAGTGCTGGTGTTGCGGAGGCATCACCGGCTGGAACTTTAGTAACCATCGCTTCAACATTTGCAGCAAAACCACACTTAGGACACAGAACATATGTGTCTTCACCAGTTGAACATGGAGCTAAGAACTCTTCAGATTTAGATCCGCCCATAGCGCCAGAGACAGCCTTAACAATGTTGTATTTCATTCCTAGGCGATTAAAGCAACTGACATATGAATCACGATGCTTTTGATAGGAAATCTCTAATCCTGCATCATCGATATCAAATGAATAAGAATCCTTCATTACAAACTCACGCCCGCGGATGATTCCACTGCGAGGGCGTGCCTCATCGCGGAACTTAGTTTGGATTTGATAGAGAGAAAGTGGCAGATCTTTATAGGATGAATACTCGCCTTTAACCATCAAGGTAAACATCTCTTCGTGTGTTGGCCCCAGTAAATAATCTGCGCCACGACGATCTTGAAGACGAAACAGGGATGGACCGTACTCTTCCCAACGATTTGTTGTTTCATATGCCTCACGGGGCAAAAGTGCTGGGAAATGAACTTCTTGAAATCCTGCTTTATCCATCTCTTGTCGAATAACGTTTTCAACGTTGCGAAGAGTGATAACTCCAAGCGGTAACCAGGAGTAAATTCCAGCTGCAATTCTACGAATATATCCCGCTCTTACTAATAAGCGATGGCTAGCAACCTCAGCATCTGCTGGGTCATCACGCAATGTACGCAAAAAGAGCGTAGACATTTTTAGCATGTAGTGAGCCTACCGAACATCAACAGAGGGTTGCCCTGAAGCAACGCCTGCGGCTTCCATTTCTTCGGCTAATCGCATCGCTTCTTCAATTAAAGTTTCAACGATTTGAGCTTCAGGAACAGTTTTAATAACTTGGCCCTTAACAAATATCTGGCCCTTGCCATTTCCTGATGCAACTCCAAGATCTGCTTCGCGTGCCTCTCCTGGGCCATTCACAACACAGCCCATAACAGCAACGCGCAACGGAACAGTCATACCTTGTAATCCTGCTTGAACCTTTTCTGCCAATGTATACACATCAACTTGAGCACGCCCGCATGATGGACAAGAAACAATCTCTAATTTGCGTTGACGAAGATTAAGTGATTCTAGAATTGAAATTCCAACCTTGACTTCTTCAACTGGTGGGGCTGAAAGGGAAACACGAATGGTGTCGCCGATGCCTTCT
>JBEGPY010000056.1:0-6784 GCA_041181205.1 Actinomycetota bacterium
ACATGGGGTGCACCAAATTACAATCCGCCATCACGCTTTCTTGATGAGATTCCAGAAGATGTAATTGAGTGGCGCAATCAAGGTGGAGCATCTTTAACACCATCACTGGTTCGCAAATCACGTGTTTCAACTCCACCGCCACCACGAGCAACGGGTAAGAAGATTTCAGTGATGGAACTCAATATTGGTGATCGTGTGTCACATGACACATTTGGTTTGGGCTCTGTTGTTGCAGTTGCCGGTGAGGCAGATAAGGCTGAGGCCACAATTAACTTTGGTCAGTACGGTGAGAAGCGTTTACTGCTGCGTTATGCACCCGTTGAGAAGCTCTAGGATTAGGGCCTAATTAGAATGTGGAGCACTAGTGGATCTCTTTGAATATCAAGCTCGCGATCTCTTTGAAAAACATGGCGTACCTGTTTTGGCAGCTGCAATTGCAACTACTGCCGATGAAGCTCAGGTTGTGGCAACAAAGATTGGTGGCAAAGTAGTTGTAAAGGCTCAAGTAAAAGTTGGTGGCCGAGGAAAAGCAGGCGGAGTAAAGCTTGCAGAAAATCCAGCTGATGCCCGTGAAAAAGCTGGCGCAATTCTTGGAATGGATATCAAAGGCCATGTTGTTGGCACAGTAATGATTGCTGCAGCTGCTCCCATTGAATCTGAATATTACTTAGCGATTTTGCTTGATCGCTCCAACCGCACCTTTCTTGTTATGGCATCAGAATCTGGTGGAATGGATATCGAAGAAGTTGCCCGCACTGCTCCAGAAAAGCTAGCAAAGATTCCAGTATCTGCAGTTGATGGAATTAGTGCAGCAAAGGCTAAAGAGATTGTCACTGCCGCTAATTTTCCAGCAGATGTTGCCGATCAAGTTGCCAACGTGCTTGTGAAATTGTGGGAAGTATTCCAGTCTGAAGATGCAACTTTGGTAGAAGTTAACCCTTTAGTGAAGACCAAAGATGGCAAAGTTATTGCACTTGATGGAAAAGTCACTCTTGATGACAATGCAGATTTTCGCCAACCAGATCATGGGGCACTTATTGATCAAGCCGCTGAGAATCCACTTGAGGCTGCAGCTAAGGAAAAGGGTCTTAACTACGTCAAACTTGAAGGTGAAGTTGGAATCATTGGTAATGGTGCCGGTCTTGTTATGAGCACATTAGATGTTGTTGCTTATGCTGGAGAAAAGTATGGTGGAGTCCGCCCAGCAAACTTCTTAGATATTGGTGGCGGTGCATCAGCTCAAGTTATGGCAGATGGGCTTTCAATCATTTTGGGCGATAAAGATGTGAAGAGCGTTTTCGTTAACGTATTTGGTGGAATCACTGCATGTGATGCTGTGGCAACCGGCATTGTTCAAGCCCTTGAATTACTTGGTCCAAAGGCCACTAAACCAATCGTTGTTCGCCTTGATGGCAATAACGTGATGGAAGGTCGAGCAATTTTGAATAAAGCAGCACACCCATTGGTGCAGCAGCTAGACACAATGGATGGCGCAGCTGATTGTGCTGCAGAATTGGCGGCAAAGTAAATGTCTATTTTCTTAAATGAAAATACCAAGGTAATTGTTCAAGGTATGACTGGTTCAGAAGGAACAAAGCACACCCGCCGTATGTTGGCCTCTGGCACAAAAATTATTGGCGGAGTTACTCCTGGTAAAGGTGGACAGGTTGTCGATATAGATGGCCATCAACTTCCAGTCTTTAATACTGTTGCCGAAGCAATGAGTGCAACTGGTGCTAATGCCTCAGTAGTTTTTGTTCCACCTAAGTTTGCTAAAGCTGCAGTTATCGATGCTATTGATGCTGCCATGCCTTTAGTTGTGGTTATCACTGAGGGAATTCCAGTTCATGACTCTGCAAGTTTCTATGCTTATTCACTAACTAAAGGAACAACTCGCATTGTTGGACCTAACTGCCCAGGTCTTATAAGTCCCGGTAAATCAAATATCGGAATTATTCCTGCTGATATCACAGGCGCAGGTCCAATTGGTTTAGTTTCTAAATCTGGAACGCTTACTTACCAAATGATGTATGAACTTCGAGATATTGGTTTTAGTACTGCCGTAGGTATTGGTGGAGATCCAGTTATTGGAACTACACATATCGATTGCCTTCGTGCATTCCAAGATGATCCTGATACATGGTGGCGATGCAGAAGAGCGCGCTGCGGCATTTATTGCAGAATATGTAACTAAGCCAGTGGTTGGTTATGTTGCTGGCTTTACAGCACCTGAAGGAAAGACGATGGGCCATGCTGGTGCGATTGTTTCTGGTTCTTCAGGAACTGCTCAGGGAAAGAAAGATGCTCTTGAAGCAGCTGGTGTGAAAGTTGGCCAAACTCCAAGTGAAACCGCGCGTTTATTGCGCGCGATCCTAGGCCGCTAAGACCATGTTTAGCCGCGTACTTGGAACCACTACGGTCCAAGTTGCGCGCAGCATTGCCTTTGTTCTATTCCCTATTTCTTTCATCGCACTTCTTGCGTGGGCAACTGCCGGAAGTGCAACTGGAAATACAGGAGATCCATTGCGGGCAGCACTCTGGATTTGGCTTGGCGCGCATCAAGTACCGTTTTCATTAGCTCTACCGCCAGCAAACATTGCCGGCTATCTCTCCTATTTACCCTTAGGCGCAGTGATACTGCCTATTTTTGCAATTCGAAATGGAATTAATCGCGTTATAGATCGCCTAGATAACGACACATCATTATTACCATTAGCGCGCCTTCTATTTGCAATTGAGTACAGCATTGCAGCAATACTTCTTTCTTATTTTTCTTCCACACAATCTGTGAAGCCGGTTTGGTATCTGGCTCCAGTTTTTGTCTTTCCATTGGTACTAGTTACTGCAGCAACTGTTGGACGCCGTCTAGTCTTTGGTCAAGCGGTTTTATATGGTTCCAGGGCTTTGGCGCTTTTGCTGGGAATTTCATCAATCATGCTTGGAATCTCAATTTTCACTCATCTCTCAACAGTTAAGAACCTGACAACTGTTTTAGAGCCGGGCATATTAGGCGGGCTGCTATTACTCCTACTGAATATTCTTTATATTCCAAATGCTGTAGTAGCGGTTCTGGGCTATTTCTCTGGTGCAGGTTTTGCAGTGGGATCAGGAACGATGGTTGCGCCATGGAAGTTTGACCTTAATTCAATTCCAGCTTTTCCATTGCTCGGTGCACTGCCAACAGGTAAGTCACTCTTTGCACTCTTTGGAATAGTTCTAGTTATTTTGACTGGAGCGTTGCTTGCTAGCTGGACAATAGATTTGAATATGAGAATTTTGGCTCAAAGTTTGGTTGTTAGCGCAATTATGTGTGTAGTAATTGGAATTGCCGGTAGTGGTGCGCTTCTCACAGATGCGATGTCTGCAGTAGGGGTATCGCCCTGGAAATTCACACTCTCACTGGCAGCTGAACTATCCCTAGGTGCGTTTTTAGCTCTGTACCTGCCTCGCCTTGGAAAGCGCTAATGAGCCATCGTGTTGTGTTGCTGGCTTCAGGATCAGGAACTCTTGCCCAAGCAATAATCGATGCCGACGAACTTGAAATCGAAATCGTTGCACTCATTAGTGATAACCCAGATGCTCAAGCAATAAAGAGGGCACAGCAAGCTAGTATTCAGAGCATCGTTCTACCTATGAAGGATTCACGCGATGAGTGGAACCAAGGAATCATTCAAACTGTAGTTTCACTTTCAGCTGATTTAGTTGTGAGCGCGGGTTTTATGCGCATTCTTCCTCCAGATTTTGTAAACCGCTTTCCAACCATTAACTCTCATCCAGCACTCCTACCTCAATTTCCCGGGGCACATGCCGTTCGAGATGCATTAGCTGCAGGGGTTTCACTGACTGGCACAACAGTTCACTGGGTTGACGATGGCGTGGACACAGGCCCGATCATTACTCAAATGGAGGTGCCAGTGCTGCCAGGAGATGATGAGGCCACGCTTCATGAGAGAATTAAGAAAGTTGAACGCGGTCTCATTGTTGCGACCATCGCCCTGATTCTTCCAACTTTGGAGCGCAATGTCTGATCGCAAATCTATCCGTCGAGCACTGGTAAGTGTCTATGACAAAGAGCGCTTGCTTGAAATTGGAAATGCACTCAGTGAAGCTGGCGTCGAAATTCTTTCAACCGGCTCTACAGCAAAGACATTACAAGCCGCTGGAATAGCTGTGACTGAAGTCAGCGCATACACAGGTTTCCCAGAGATCATGGGTGGGCGAGTCAAGACTTTGCATCCACGTGTGCACTCAGGGATCTTGGCCGATCAAAATAACCCAGAACATTTAGCTGCGATTAAAGATTTAGATATCGAACCTTTTGATTTAGTAATTATCAATCTCTATCCCTTTGCAGCAACTATCGCATCAGGTGCTGACTTTGCTGAATGCATCGAGCAGATAGATATTGGTGGGCCTTCTATGTTGCGTGGGGCGGCTAAAAACCATGGTTCTGTGGCTGTTATTTGCAAAACTTCGCAATACGACCAGTTGCTCTCTGCAATTAAAGCCGGGGGATTCACCCAAGCAGAGCGCAAGCAATTGGCGCTAGAAGTATTTAGAACTACCGCTGAATACGATTTAACAATTGCCAACTGGCTGGGGCAAAATAATGAACTGCCTGAATGGTTTGGGCGAATTTGGCACCGCGAGAATGTTTTGCGCTATGGGGAAAATCCACATCAAAACGCAGCGATTTACGCCGGTGGCCCAGTTGGAATCGTGAATGCCGTGCAGTTGCATGGAAAAGAGATGTCTTTTAATAACTATACCGATGCCGAATCTGCATGGCGGGCTGTGCTGGATCATCGAGATCCTGCGGTAGCAATTATGAAACATGCAAACCCTTGTGGAATTGCAGTGTGTGCGGAGGGCGTGGCAGTTGCCTACCAGCATGCACATGAGTGCGATCCAGTTTCGGCTTTTGGCGGGGTAGTGGCCGCCAATCGTAAAGTTGATCTTGCAATGGCAACTCCGCTTTCAGATGTATTCACTGAAGTTTTAATTGCACCTGATTACGATCAGGATGCATTAGAACTATTGATGAAGAAGCCTTCAATCAGAATTCTCAAATGTGCATTACCTTCAGTTTCTCCACTAGAGCTACGCCCAGTATCGGGCGGTATCCTTGTGCAGGAGACTGATTTAATTGATGCACCTGGTGATTCACCAAGTAATTGGAAGCAAGTCAGTGGCACACCAGTTGATGAACAAACTATGAAAGATCTTGAATTCGCATGGCGCAGCGTGAGAAGTGTTAAGAGCAATGCAATTTTGTTAGCAAAAAATACTGCGTCTGTTGGAATTGGAATGGGTCAAGTAAATCGGGTTGACTCTGCAAAGTTAGCTGTTGATAGAGCCGGTGAAAGAGTGAAAGGCTCTGTAGCTGCAAGTGATGCTTTCTTCCCATTTGCTGATGGGCTCGAGATTTTGATCAATGCTGGTGTGGTTGCAATAGTGCAACCAGGTGGAAGCGTTCGCGATGAAGAGGTCATCGCAGCAGCGCAAAAGGCTGGTGTTGCGATGTTCTTCACAGGCGTACGTCATTTCTCTCACGCCTAAGAGGCTATTAGGATGAGCGCTATGAGTGCACAAATTCTGGATGGAAAAGCATTAGCCTCAAAAATCAAGGGCGAATTAGCTATTCGTGTGACTGAACTTAAATCACGCGGAATCACTCCAGGACTTGGAACTGTTCTCGTGGGTGATGATCCAGGATCACATTCATACGTTGGTGGAAAGCACCGCGACTGCCAGGAAATTGGTATCACTTCAATTCGTGTGGACTTACCAGAGAGTGCAAGTGAAGCCGATGTTATGGCAGCAATTAAAGATTTGAATTCATCCCCCGAATGCACGGGCTATATCGTTCAGCTTCCACTGCCAAAAGGAATTAACACACAAAGAGTTCTAGAAGCAATTGACCCAGGCAAAGACGCTGACGGCTTACATCCAATGAACCTAGGACGATTAGTTTCAGGTTATGACGCACCACTTCCTTGCACACCTCATGGAATTGTCGAACTACTCACTCATTATGGAATTAGTACTAAAGGTGCCGAAGTTACTGTCATTGGTCGTGGATTAACTGTTGGCCGCCCACTTGGATTGTTGCTTACTCGCAAACAAGAAAATGCAACTGTGACTCTTACACATACCGGAACAAAAGATTTATTAATGCACACTAAAAATGCAGACATTATTGTGGCTGCTGTGGGGCAAGCTCACTTCCTTAAAGCAGAGATGATTAAGCCCGGAGCAGTTGTCATTGATGTTGGTATTTCACGTACTGATAAAGGTTTACTGGGCGATGTTGATCCATCAGTAATGAATGTGGCTTCATGGGTAGCACCCATGCCTGGCGGTGTTGGGCCAATGACTCGAGCGATGTTAGTTAAGAATGTTGTTGATGCATGCGGATAAATGACCGGTTTTTAACGTTGAAGCCATTAGCATCCGAAGTTCCATATCTCTTAGCGATATCATCCATGAGGGAAGGTCGGGGCTTGCATATAGAGCGGCCCATTGTTCAGCTGCGTCTTTTTTATCCCAATCTTTTTCATAACAATATTTATATATCTATCATTTAAAATGATTGCATTAATTGTTGATGTTTTTATAGAAAGTATGAATAAATTCATGATGAATAGGGAATGTTTAAATATGTGTCTTTGTTGTAAAGAAATGTATCAGAAATGCTTTATTGATAGTAATTATATGTGGAAAAATAGATTATTAATGATAAATGTAGTTACAAAAAATAGAAAAAAGAAACTCAAAAAAATAA